>JAGLNE010000007.1 GCA_023139655.1 Candidatus Parcubacteria bacterium | reverse complement strand
TCTTTATGATTTCTTTATACTTTCTTTATAAAGATTTTATATTTTAAGCTTAAGTGGGGAAAGTGGTTTGACATAGGCAGGAAAACATGGCAGAACAAATTTTATTTTATTTGCTTTATATTGGACAAATTTCATTGACTAATATGCCTTTTACATATAGAATATAGGTGATTAATGAAAGTTTTATGGATTTAATTTTAATAAAACACCATAATCACCCCTAACCCCCCAACCGCCTTTTGGCGGTTTTGTTTTTTTAATTAATATAAAAAATATATGGGATATAAATCGGTAATAAATTCAGCAGTATCTGCGGCTAATAAAGCTGCTAAAGAGGCAGAGCGAAAACATCGCAGAGAAGCAAGAGTAATTGAACGTCGAGAGAAAAAGATTTCCAAAACAAACGAGTATATGGAAAAAATAGACAATGCTCTTGAAGATGAATATGCGAAAGGCAAAATAGACAAGAATAAATTTGTGGAGCTTAAAGAAAGAAAAATTGATATTTGTATGGAATATATAATTATTGGAAAATCGCCTTTTATAAATTTGGCGAAACGCTATATTACCGGAAAGATTGAGCACGATGAATTCGATCAAATTTCCAGAGACATACTACCTCCGGAAATGTTTGAAGAAAAAAATATTATTGCTAACGAAACAAATGAAAAAATGGAGGCTATGAAAATTTTTCGAAGTGAATGTAAAGATAATGTGGAGGGACAATGTCAAAAATGTGCAAAACCAAAATCATTCTTCTCGCCTTTAAATAGTAAATGCGGTTTGAGATTATGCAAAAAGTGCAATAAAGAATTAAATGCTATAAAACATTACGGAGGGTATAATGGCGAGTATTACAATACAGCTTCCTTGGATTTGATATTTGAGAATATAGATAATGAGGATTTCAAAATACCAGTACACTTTAACTCAAATTTATTATAGAGCTAAGTATTATTTTTGTGATTTAAAGAGAAGACCACGGGGCGGGAGGCGAGGAGCAGCGTTAGATAATAATTTTATTAATAAATAAAAATATGAGTATAAAAATACATTTTTTAGATGTCGGTTGTGGTGATTGCAGTTTTATTTATTTCCCAGCCAGGGTTTCTAATGATGGGAAAACCAGTAAAGATGAAAGATTGATGATGATTGATTTGTATCATCATGATAACCATGATTACTATGAGAATGTTTTAGATTACTATAAAGATAATTTTAGTGATATTCCGATTTTTAGATTCGTTTGCACACACCCACACCAAGACCATATTTGCGGCATGGATAAATTTTTTAGCGATAATGGTGTTGAGATTTTGAATCTATGGGACACTGACCACTCTTTTAAACCAGAAGACTTTGATGGTCATGAAACGCATGAAGATGATTGGAATAAATACCAAGAAGTAAGAAACCCAAGTACCAATCAACCCAAAACAATACACGCTCTGAGAGGTGATACTTTTAAGTATGCCGATGAAGACAGAATAACCATTTTATCTCCAACCAAAGAACTGATTAAATATGCGCATGAAACTGAGGACGGGAAAAAGAGAGAACAGATATTGATTGATGAGATGTCTTATGCCTTAATGTTCGAGGTAAATAGTATAAAGGTAATTTTTGCGGGCGATGGCAAAGAAAAGTGCTGGGATGATATTTATGAAAACTGTAAAAAAGAGATAAAGAATTGTAATATATTGAAAGCTGGGCATCATGGGCAAAAAAGTGCATTTCATGAAGAAGCAGTAAAATTAATGAATCCGGATTATGTTATTTTTTCAAACAGTGCGGAGGAGGATGAAAATAACGGAGCAGAAAGTGAATACAAAAAAGCAGTGCCTGGTTCAGCCATCCTAAAAACGAGCGAAGAAGGAACAATAGTTTTTGACTGTGGTTTTGATGGAAAAATAGAGGTCGATTAATTAATAGCAATAAGTATATGATGAAAATTTCTTTTGATGAATATTCAAAAAAAGCGCGTATAAAACCTGGCTTAATAGCGGTGCTACCAATTGGCATTGCGATATTAGCTCTTTATCCTAATGGTGTATTTGGTTGGGCAATTATTTGGTCATTAATCACAATATCTGGTGGCACTCTTTTGATTTCTGAAATAGGGCGAGATATGGGAAAAAACAAAGAAAATAAACTTTACGAAGTGTGGGACGGAATGCCTTCAATTAAAATGTTGCGGCACAGCAATAATTCTAATTCTGAGCAATTAAAAATCAGACATAACAAATTAAGCAGATTGATTACCGATATAAATATACCTTCGGCTAAAGAAGAGTTACAAGACAATAGAAAGGCAGATGAAATATATGGAATTTGCTCTACGTTTTTAAGAAACAACACGAGAGATATAAAAAAATTTCCTTTAATTTTTAAAGAATTGTGTAGCTATGGGTTTCGCAGAAATTTATGGGGGCTAAAGCCAATAGGCATTGTTATTTGCGCATTAGGTTTGATTTTAATTGCAATAAAAATTTTTTTAAATATTGAAAATCAAGCTATAATGCAACCAATCTTATTAATTGCATTATTAATTGATTTGATCATGTTGTTTATATGGATATTTTGGGTAAATGCTAACTGGGTGAAAATAGCCGCCGATGCTTATGCAGAAAGATTGTTAGAGTCAGCCGATGATTTATAAATAGTTAATAAATAAAATTATGATAAATAAACAAGTAATTTTTAATGTGGGAGGTGCCTTGTCGTCATATTTGGAGTTCAACGATAGAAGAGTTGTTGTTGACCTTGGAAAGAGTGATGATTTTAATCCGGTAGAAGATTTTTTATTACCTTTGGCGAAAATAAGAAAATTTACCAAAAATGTTTTTGATGGAAATAAATATGAAATAACGCAAGCATTTTTAAGTCATCAAGATAATGACCACATATCATCAATTATAGACTTTGATAAATATTTTCATCCTTTATATCTTACAGCGCCGACATCCCACCCAAAGCAAAATAAAATTTTTAATATTATTTTAAAATACATATTAAAGCCTGGTGGAAAAAATGAATATTCAGAGCATTTAATAAAAATGATGGAGCTACGGAAACCGGGCCATGGAAAAGAAAATCCAAATAATCCAAAAGAGCCCTTAGATGAAGATAAAAATAAACCATTGGTGGTATACCCTGATTGTGCTGACAACATAGAGTTATTTCATATTCCTGCGGATGTTTGCGGCAGTGTCGATTTTAAAAAAAGCTATTCAAACAATACAAGTTTAGTATTATTTTTTAATATAAATAGCCACACTGTATTAATGCCCGGAGATATAATGAAAGAGGGGATAGAATATTTACTAAATAATGAAGCAGATCTATATGCAAATATACGAACATTGGGTGTAGATTTTTTGGTAGTACCCCATCACGGACTATCTTCTTCCTTCTCAGAAACATTATTTCAATCTATGAAAAATAAAAAAACTAATCGCTTAAATATAATTTCTGAAAAAAGGAGAAAGTCAGATTCAGATGAGCAACGATCTGATGTAGATAGCAGATATTATAGTGAAGATTATTCCTCAGGAAATAATAATCTAGATGGACAACGGGGCAGAAAAACATCAGAAGGACATATTGTTATAGATTACTCAGGCATAAAACCTTTTGTAAAAATTATTAAAACCGAAGACAAAGAAGCACTAGTAAATGAGTTTATTTAAATAATTATATGAACTCACGATATTATAACCAAACCCAAAAACAAATAGTCGAACTTTGTGAAAGGGCGAATTATTATGGGATAAGGCAAAGAGGTTTAAGCGGTACTGTTTGTGAAGATGTTTTGATTAATGCGCTCAAGAGAGATCTGCCAGAATTTAATATTAGCAGAGGAGTTATTAAATTTTCTGATAATGTTGGAGTTGATATTAAAACTAAAGAAGATCTATCGCCGCAGATTGATATTATCTTATACAAAGGAGAGCCTGAATATAGTGTGCATAATACTGTTGTGGTGAAAGTGGGGCAGGTGGCTGGTGTTATTGAAGTGAAAAAATGGTTGTTCCCCAAGAATATGCATCGCGCGCAAAAGACAGTTGAGAATTTAATAAAATTAATTGAAAGTTTTAAATATAAAACCGACCACAATGTAAAAGTATTTTTAGTTACAATAAGATTTCATGATCGATTATATAAGAATGTAAATTTTTTTACTGAACTTGAAAAATATCCTGGCAGTAATACATATTGTTTTTATGGTAAATATACAAGAAATAACAGAAAGATACGTTTTCCTTGGAAAGAAGATGATTGGAGTGATTTTGAAAAATGTAATTATGCGGGACAGTACGAGAAGTTGGTCAATGATATTAAAGTTTAATGTAGACGATTTATTTTAGTAGCATAAGTAAAAGCAGGTTCACCTGAATCGGCTTTTTTGGTATAATTAAATTATATAAAAGGTAACGTTGGGGTAACGTTACCCCAACGTTACCATAAATAAATAAAAAAATTATTATGAAATTTGTTAGAAAAATTGTAAAAAACGGGGCTGGTACTTATTATATCTCTATTCCCAAGGAAATAATGAAAGAGCTTGGCTTTAGGGAACGCCAAAAAATGAATGTGAGACAAAGCGGAAAAAGGATTATTATTGAGGACTGGAAATAAAATATATGACAAATGGTAATAAAAATTTATCGCAAGAGTTAAAAGAGCTATTAGCAGGCTTTGATCGTGGTCCAATAGTATCAAAACATATAGAAAGAATTAAAAAGGGAAAGCTTACGATTCAAGAAAATCCCAAAAGTCATTTCTGTATTTATTTCGCCGCTTATGACGATAAACATAAAGAGTTATTTATTGGTCATCATAAAAAATCCGGTTTATGGTTATTTAATGGTGGGCATATTGACGAGGGAGAGAATTTGCAAGTTACATTAAAGCGTGAGATTGACGAGGAGTGGGGGCTGGATATTAGTATGCTTGAAATTAACAAACCGCCATTTTTAACTTTAACTGAGATAGATAATCCCGCCAAACAAACCTGCAGATCTCATTATGATATTTGGTATTTTATCAGGGTTGATAAAGACAGCTTTAATCCTGATATTGACAAAGTATTGGAAGAATTTTATGAAATAAATTGGTTAAGTGTAAAGAAAGCAAAAGAAGTGGTAAAAGAAAAAAATACATTAGCAGGAATTGATTTTATAGAAGAACATTTTTTTTAAAATGAAATTTTATAAAAAGTAACGTTAGGGTAACGTTACATTTTTAATGTATTGACAGTGTCATTACGTTATGGTAATATATAAATACGCCCCGAAGGAAGTGCCCTTGGGGTATAATTATTTAACAAAAAAATATGTCCAATATACAAATTCGTATTAACGAAAAAGACAAAATCTCAGCTAAAAGGATATTTGATAAATTGGGTTTGGATATGAGCAGCGCTATCAAATTATTTTTGAAGCAAACTACTTTGCGTAAAGGCTTGCCTTTTTTGTTAACAACTGAGAACGGCTTAACCCTTGAAGAAGAAGCGGAAATTATTAAAGCGTCTTCTGAGGCAAAGAAGGGCAAGAACGTAACTCGTGCGTTAAAAGGGAAAGGGGCGGTTAAATACCTTAAGTCTTTATGAAAATAAAATACCACTATTTTGTTTTAGCAGTAAGAGAAAAGCAGGTTTTTAAAAAATCTGTTTTTTTGTTATAATAGTTACGTATACATTAAAATATACATTATAATGTATACGTAAGATAAATCACTTATTTTAAAATTATGCGCAGAAAACTTAAAAACAACAACATTAGAAAAATTTATGCTCATGGCAATAGCTTGGGCGTAACTTTGCCCAGAGAGATCATGGATGAATTAAAATGGCGGAAAGGGCAAAAGCTAGTGGTAAAGAAACGCGGAAAGGGGATATTAATTATTGATTGGAAAAAATAAATAAAACTTTTTTTATCAAGATCAAGCGCGCAAAAAAATAATGCCTCAAAAATGAAGCATTATTTTTTTTATATATTTTTGGTTTTATTAATTTCCGTAAAGCGCCTGTATGCCTAACATGTCTCCTGTTGCTAAGTCTTGTTTCTTGGTTTCTCCGAAACCGCTATATCCATACATTGTTAATGGTCGTGCCGGTCGATTATATAGATCCGCCAATCCATTATGCCCAAATTCGTGAGTTGCTATGCTTTGCAAATCCATCTTGTTTGAACAATCTACACCACCATCAATACAGTCGGCCCAATCATAGTATGAATTAAATACCACGTCAGATTCTATCATCTCTCTTGTCGCCGTATAAAACCAGTAAGAATTATAGGCAATAGTTCCTGGACCTCCAAAATTCTGCCATACTATTCTGTTTATGTAGTCAGGTTCAGTACCCCCTACAAAAGTCTCTGTAGTCGGCACTAACACATCATTAAAAAGTTCAAAATCACTTGTGATTGCCGTATCCCATGTTTCCAAACTGTCTTCTAAAATACCCGTTACATCTCCCGCTCCAACAAAATTGCTTCCAGCAGTATTCACTTCATATTGTATAGTATCAGCCCATTTTACGCCTAACAGCTTATATTTATTTGAATCATCCTGGGTGGGCTTAGCTTTTTTTGCCCTGTCAGAATCTTTCGCATAATGAACAAAAGCATATCCTTCCACAACCTTTCCTTTATTCATTGATTTTCCCAGATAAAAAACACCGGGAGCAACTTCTTTTGCATTTTCCAACAGACTAATTTCATTTGTCGGCGCATTGCTTGGCATATATTGATTAGAGTTATCATTCTTCGCGCTAACAGCTCCAACCAGACCAATGGCCAATACCATGGCGGCTAAGCTAAAAATTAATAATTTTTTCATAGTTTTATTTTTTATTGAATTAAGTTAAAATAAGCGCGACCTTTCCTTTATATTATAAGTTATTAAGGTAAAATACGCAATTTTAAAAGTCAACCTTGAACACCTTTTTGTTTATCCGTCTTGGATGGGTTATAATTAAAATAATAAAATATTAAATATGGAGAATTATAAAACAAAGCAAAGCAAATTTATCCTTATATCTTTAACCACTGTAATTGGTTTGTTTTTTTATTTTAACGCGGCCATGGCGCATGCTTTGGACGTGTCAATTGTTAATTTTTTATTACCCAGATGCGAAAATAGTGATTGTCAGCTGCCCACTGAGCTAAAAGCCGAGTATGTTTTAAGCTGGCCGGAAGCAACGTTTTTAATAAACAAAAAAACCAATAAGAACATTACCGATTTTACAGAATTGGATGATCACCAACAGATCTTTAATGATTATTTTAAAGACAAGACCAGGCTTCTTAGCCCAAAAGAGTGCAGTCTGGACACTCAAATGTTAACGATTGATCCAATGACTGTGTTGTTTGACGGCGTTATTTTTGAGACTACATTTAGCTGTTTGGAAAAAGGACGATCATTTCAATTTGAGAATGAACTTTTTCTTGAATATTTTGATTTGCAGACCAATATTGTCAGAGTGTTCAATGGTTCTTACGAAGAATTGCTTAGCGAATCAATTTTAGATAATAAAAATACGTCAGTTGCTATCGAATATAATAGATCAAGTAGCAATGAAACTGTTGAAATAGTTGATATTTTTAACGAGGACGCGAGATCAAAAAACAGCAACGCCCAGCAACTGGCAACCACGACCGTTAAAGACGTGCTTGATATTTCGTTTGAAAATAATGCATTGGACATTCAAAACGAAAAAAGTAATTGGTTGGAAAAATTAACAAACAAGATCAAGGGCAATCAGGATAAAAACCGGTTATTAACTTTGTTTATAGTGTTAATGCTTGGTTTTTTGCATACTTTGGAAGCCGGACACAGTAAAACCATATTGGCGTCTTTGCTAATAGACAAAAAAATGAACATACGACAGGGACTTGGCTATGCGACGGTTTTTACCATAACCCATATTGCTGATATTTTGCTTTTAGGAATTTTATTTTTAACCGCCAATGCCTTTATTGATATTTATGCCTTGTTGCCGCATTTGCAGATTTTTTCTCTTTACGCCTTGATATCTGTCGCGGTTTATTTGCTTGTAAAAAATACTTTGCATTATTTGGAACACAAATTTGGCCATCACCACCATCACGGCCACCACCATCACCATGAAGTAGAATCTAGCGCTAGCCTTAAGCATCAATTATATATCGGTTTTATTGCCGGTCTGGCACCGTGCTTGTTTGGCTGGTCGATTTTTATGCTGTTTTTATCCACTGGCCGGATGTGGTTTGTGATCCCATTGATTTTGATGTTTGGTTTGGGCATTTTTTTAGCGCTCGGGCTGGTCAGTTTAATAGTTGTTAAATTAAAGGATAGTTTTTTTAATAAATGTAAGTGGATCGGTGAATTATCACCGATAATTTCAGCACTGCTATTGTTCGCGTTTGCTTTATGGCAATTATTGTAAGGTGTTATGGTGTGCATGTAAAAAAATCGCCAGAAATGGCGTTTTTTGCTATAATGGAAATGATTTGACATTTATTAATAAATATTTTAATGTTAGTTAAATTTATACTTTATGAATAAAGAGAACAGCTTAAAAAATATTAGCATTATCGGTCTGGGCTATGTTGGCCTGCCTTTAGCGCTTTTGGCCGACAAAAAGGGCTACTCCGTAATTGGGATAGATATTGATACTAAAAAAGTAGAACTTGTAAACAAGAAAATATCTCCGTTTGAAGACAAGGATGTTGCCAGGCAATTAAAATCAAGCAAGATTGAAGCCAGTATTGATTTTAGTAGAATTAAAGATTCTTTAATTGTTATTATTTGCGTGCCCACACCAGTGGATACAAACCACATGCCGAATTTAGAACTGGTGGAAAATGCCAGCAGAAAAGTAGGGGAGCATTTGAAAAAGGGCCAGCTGGTAATTCTGGAGTCCACTGTAAATCCCGGAGTGTCAGAAAGAATAGTGCGACCCATTCTTGAAAAAACTTCCGGCCTTAAATGCGGCCAGGATTTTTATCTGGCACATTGCCCGGAGCGCATAAACCCGGGGGACGCAAAATGGAATGTCAGTAATATTAACCGCGTGGTCGGGGCCTTAAGTGACACAGGATTAAAGCTGGCCGTGGATTTTTATAAGTCTATTATTGACGGTGATGTTAAACCAATGAAGTCGATCAGGGAGGCGGAGGCGGTCAAGATGGTTGAGAATTCTTTTCGTGATATTAATATTGCTTTTGTAAACGAGCTGGCGATATTTTTTTCAAAACTCGGGATAGACGTGGTAAACGTGATTGAAGGAGCGGCCACCAAACCGTTTTCCTTTATGCCTCATTTTCCGGGCTGCGGGGTCGGCGGCCACTGTATACCGGTTGATCCGTATTATTTGATAGAATATGCCAAGAAGCATGGCTTTAACCATGATTTTCTTGCTTTGGCCAGACGGATAAACAGCCAAATGCCGGAATACGCGGTTGAGCAAGTTAGGGTTGGCTTAAATGAAAAAAAGCAGTCAATTAATGGCGCGAAAGTCGCGGTCCTGGGGCTGGCCTATAAGCCAGATATTGATGACTACAGAGAGAGCCCTTCATTTGGAATAATCAAGTCGCTTAAAAGTTTTGGCGCTAAGGTAGTAAGCTACGACCCTTTTGTGCCAAGTAAGTCTTCGGTAAAGACCTTAAGTGAAGCACTTAAAAAAGCAGACGCGGTTGTGATCGCAACCGCGCATACTGAATTTAAGAAAATTAGTCCAAAGAAATATAAAGATAACGGTGTTAAAGTAATAGTTGATGGCCGTAATTGTTTGGATAAAGAAAAGTTCCAAAAAGCCGGTTTGGTGTACAAAGGTATTGGCCGGTAAAAGGGATATTAATTAGTGATTAAATAAGTGCATTTATAACAGCAGGCTCACTTGAGCCTGTTTTTTTGTTCCAAGATTTTATATCTTAAGTTTAAGTAGGGCAATTTTAATTGACAATTTTAAATAAAGCTGCTATATTATGACATTAAATAGTCCGTTTATAAACAAGTTTATTAATGAAACTTAATAATTATTTAGGAGGCAAAAATGCAATGTACCCAATGTGAAGGAAGTTTGGATATAGAAAAAGGTTTTGATTTACCAATAAACGATTTAGCCGGTAACATCCTGTATCATGACACAAGGGCAGTTTTCCCTTGTGACAAATGTTCACTTCTTCACAGTCTTGTGGGCGATGAAGTTCACAAAACTCCCGATCACATAGTCACTAGTAACGGGAAAAAATGTTATCTGATTGATGGAAAGATTGTTGAAGGTCTTTAAGGGAGGATTGACTAATGAATTGCCCATTTTGTGATAAAGAAAACATGCGCGAGCTTGTTCTTTTTGAAAGCAAATTCACGGTTGTGGCCATGAATCCATTTCCGGCCACAAAAGCCCACCTGCTTGTTGTCTCCAAGGAGCATGTCGGCTCTATTACCGAGCTTAGTGATGAGCAATGTTCGGATCTGTTCATCCTAGCCAAAAAGGTGGCCTCAATTATTAAAGAGCATCTTTGTCCCAAGGGGATGAACATTTTCTTTAACGAAGGCCCTATCGCGGGACAAACCATTGAACATGTCCACTTACATGTAATACCAAGAAATAACGGTGATGGTTTAAAGAACTTTAAGAGGAAAGCCGGTGAAAGACAATTGTTACGCGAAGATGACCGTGAAATGTTAAAAAGAATTTTTGCATAAACATTATACCTTCTTTACCTGCTTGACTACTGTTACAACAGTCAAGCAGGTATTTTTTTTACTTGCCCGACCGCTGCTACCGGCAGCCGGGCGGGTGATTTCTTTATACTTTCTTTAGAAAGATTTTATACTTTCTTTATAAAGATTTTATATCTTAAGCTTAAGTGGAGGGAGGGGTTTGACGTAGGCAGGAAAACATGGCAGAAAAAATTTTATTTTATTTGCTTTATATTGGACAAATTTCATTGACTAATATGCCTTTTACATATAGAATATAGGTGGTTAATAAATGTTTTATGGATTTAATTTTAATAAAACACCATAATCACCCCTAACCCTCCAACCGCCTTTTGGCGGTTTTTATTTTAAATAAAAATTAAATTAATTTATATATACCTTGTTGTGCGAAATAAATTTTTTACACTTTAGTTACAATTTTTATGAAACAAAAAATTGAAAATTCATTTTGGTGGATATTCCAAACGATCGGTTTATCGGTTTTAGTGGGGTTAATACCAGGAATTCTGGGGCTTACCGGTGAAATTATTAATGGAATAAATAAATACGTAGATATCTTTTTTGATCTATCATGGGGGATAAAAATACCTGTATATCTTTTTCTAGGGCTATGTCTGAAATTTTGGTTGGCCAATAAGTACCCACAACAATGGAATCAAAAAAAATGGAATTAAGACTACGCTAAAGATTAAAAAATTTATGGACTTACAAAATAAATGCCCTAAATGTGGCTCAAAAAACATTAAAGAGCAAAACGGATTTGCAAGTTTAAAAAGAGAGTCAGAACCGGCTCAAAAAGCACATATTAAATATGAATGTCAGGAGTCGGACTGTAAACACTCTTGGGAAATTTAATTTTTAATTACATCATATAACACGGGATATCTGGTTCGCATGATAAATAAAATTATTCTTATACTATGAAAAAAATAATAGCCTTACTAATATTGTCATTAATTATTACGAGTTGCAGTAAATGCCCTGGTGATAATCCAACTTATGATAAAGATGGATATTGTATAGGGGAAGATGAATACGGAAATGAGTGGGAGTATAATTACTAAAATAATTTTTTATTTAAGAGGGGGCAACAAGGTATTTCACCTGCTTCGTACCCCCGCAGGTGAACTTAAAAATAATAATTATGAATATCTATCTAAAGGATAATTGGTCTGAACAATTTATATATGGAGATGAAACTCCAGGTTTTTTTGTTGGACGTGATCAAGAAAGAAAAAACTTAAAAAGTGTCATAAATAACAATGATTCTAGTGCGATTCTTATTTCAAGTGTGCGTGGTGTTGGAAAAACTTCATTTGTCCATAAAGTTCTAAGCGAAATTGGAAATGATAAAATAACGCCTTTCTTTGTCAATATTGGACATACTCTCGCAATAGAAGATATCGAAAAAGAAAAACAAAAAATTTTAGTTTCTATAATCCGTCACGCATACTGGGAAAATCCTAAAGACAAAGAGATTAAAGAATTGTATTTTGACTGTATTGGGAGAAGTGTTGAAAGTCATGAGGATAGCTATGAAAAAAAGAGTACAAAAGAAAAATCAACTACTCTTGAGTTTAAACCAAAGATAGAAACTTTAATTGCTATAATTGGTGGTTTTTTTGTTGGTATTGCATTGTTAAATTCTTGGCCTGACTGGATTAAATTAATTATTTGCTCTTTGGGTTTTAGTGGAATAGTTTTTTCGAGTAAATGGGAATCTGTTACTAAAAAAATTCATAAAGCCAACACAATGAATACCGTTGATGATGCAACGGATTATATCGAAATTAAATTCGAAAAATGGTTAGAAAATAAAACTAAAAAAGATGGTAAAAAGCTTATATTCGTAGTGGACGAACTAGATAAAATTGAAACGATAGAAGCATTTAAGCATATTAAAGAATATAAAAACTTATTTGCACGTTCACGAGGTCATTTTTTATTTCTATCAAACTTTGATGCTTATGACTTAACTCAAAAAAATCGTGAATTATCAGTTGAAGAGGGTGGCATTTTTCCAACTTTTTTTACACATATATTTTATCTTCCATTACCTAAAACTTCTGAATTAAAACAATATTTAAAGGAAATTTTTATAGAAAATGCTGAGTTAGATAAAAAAGAAATAAATGAATTATCAAATTATCTGCTCCTTCGATCAGGTAATGATTTTTTCGAGTTAAAAAAACTGATTGCTGATGTTGTTTCATACGACGATAATGAAAAAACTTGTATCGAAACAAAAAAATTAATAAAAGAAGATGCATTTTATTCAAAAATTTCAGAACTATTTGAATATGTAAATACATTTTTTCTAGATAGAAAATTGAAAGAATTAAAAAAATCCTGGAAAGATAATTCTATTTTACAAAAAGATATATTTGAATTTTTAAACGTAGAATTTAACAAAAATTTTGATTCAGTAAAATACGATAAAGAAAATATTATTAATTTAATTAAATTTTTAAATAGCATTGGAATAATTGAAAAGAAAGACAAAACAGAAATCGACAATACAGATTATATCTGGACTGGAAAATACAAAAGAAACGTTGGGGCATTATTAGAAGAAACAGATAAGGAATTTAATAGTTCGTTTAGAAAATTAATCAAAATAGCAAATGATTTGGACGACTTACCAGATAACTATAAAACTAATAAATTTGAGAAACAAGATGCTGTTTTTGAAGATCTTGATGGGCAAGATTTATCTGATATAAGTTTATATTCAACATTTAATGACTACAAAGGGCTCTTTAAAGCTTTAAAATATTCTGCTAATAGAATTACAATAACACATGAAAAAGTTAAAGAAGCGAAGAAAACTGTCGATGAACAAATAAAAAATGTTTCTCAAAAGTATTATTCAATTTTTATTAATATTCTTACAAAGATATTTGAAGACAATAATGAGATATTTAAAAACGAACCGATAGACTCAGCAAATCATAATATCAACGGTGTATTTAGCACGTTGCCAGAAATTTTAAGCACAATTACAGCATATAAAAGTGCTGTATTTGGAAAAACTGATCAATCAAAATATGTTCTTATTGTAAAATATTTTGAAGATGAGGAAAATATTCAAAATTCCTTAGCAGTATTAAGAAATAATAAAAATATTCTTGTAATAAACCTTCTAGATAGTGACAAGCATGAAATATCTACTCCAAAAATATTTCAAGATGCTGCCGGTAGAAAGAGAAAAAAGGCAATGGTAGTAGATAATTTCATTAATTTTAAGTTTAATGATTTCAGACAATTTGTTAAGATATTAACTAAAATTGAGGATCACCTGACAAATTAGTTATGAAAAAATCAACAGAGCATACAAAAAAATTACATAAGGCGCTCACAAAGAGAGGAATAAATTGTCAGAAACAAAAATGGGACAATCATAAGCACATTGATTTATCTGTTGATGAGGCGCGACTTTATATTGAGGTTGATGGTGATCAACACTATACAAGCTCTAGACAAATAAAAAAAGATATCGTGCGTGACTATTATTCATCAAGAGATGGATTTAGAACAATACATATACCAAACAGGTTAATTGACGACAAACTAGACAATGTTGCAGATGCTATTGCTCAAGTTGCGAGAGATTGTATAAATTATTCAAATAAAAATAAATAGGAGTTTTGGGCTCCGGGCATTCCCGCCTTCGCTTTTAGCTCCGGCAGGCAGGTAATCCGTAAAAAGTACTGGCTTAAACCAGTGTTTTTTTGTTATAATAGTTACGTATACATTAAAATATACATTATAATGTATACGTAAATTTTAATATTAAATTACAAATTATGCGCAGAAAACTTAAAAACAACAACATTAGAAAAATTTATGCTCATGGTAATAGTCTGGGTGTAACTTTGCTGCGTGAAATTCTTGATGTTCTAAAATGGAGAAAGGGGCAAAAGCTTGTGGTGAAGAAGCGGGGAAAGGGGATATTGATCGTTGATTGGAAATAAACATGAATAAAACCGGTTAAATAATTAATAATAGTTGACTTTCGTTTTTTGTTCGTGTATAATAAAGATAGTTATTCACAAAGGTTTTATTGAATTCAATAAGACATTAAAATTATACATATGACAACTACAAAAATAGCCATATTTAAGGGTAAAAGAATTAGAAAAGTAATGTTTAATGATGAATGGTGGTTTTCTATAGCTGATATAGTAGAGGTATTAATAGATAGTAGTGATCCAAAACAGTATATAAAAAGGATGAGACAAAGAGACCAGGAATTAAATTCCTACTGGGGTACAATTTGTACCCCTCTTGCGTTTGTAACAAG
>JAGLNE010000069.1 GCA_023139655.1 Candidatus Parcubacteria bacterium | reverse complement strand
GAACCCTAAATGGCGTTTGCGCCCCGCGCTGCCAAGCTTAATGTGTCTTTTGTCCGGATTACTGGCTTGTCCAACGCTGCATTGACACTCTTTTTTAATTAACCTGATCTCGCCCGATGGCATTTTGATCTGGGCATACTTTCCTTCAACCCCCATTACGTAAACAGCGTTACCGGCCCCACGCGCTATGCGCCCGCCGCGGCCGATCTCCAATTCCACGTTATACACGGCAATTCCGGCGGGAATAAATTTGATAGGCATTGCGTTTCCGCGTTTAATTTCTTGCTTTTCTTTTGAGCTAACAATTTCTTCACCCACACGCATACCCACTGGCGCGATAATATAGCGTTTCTCGCCGTCCTTATAATAAAGGAGGGCGATCCTGGCGCCCCGGTTCGGGTCATACTCAATTGAGGCTACCCTGGCCGGTACATCATATTTGTCCCGTTTATAATCTATAATACGAATACTGCGTTTAGCGCCTCCGCCACGATGCCGAACTGTTATCCGCCCTTGGTTGTTCCGACCGCCGATTCTCTTTTTTGGTTTGGTTAAACTCTTTTCCGGTTTCTTTTTGGTAATATCCTTAAAGTCGTCAAAACTCGCTCCTCGTAGTCCCGGTGTTATTGGTTTTTTTCTTTTAATTCCCATACTCGCAAATTTAAACGAATTTTAAGCGAATTTTGCGAATGCGCATTCGTTACATTCGTACTAAATTCGTGATTATTCGTGATTTACACACCTTCGTAAATATTTATACTTTTACCTTTAGGTAAAGCTACAATCGCTTTCTTCCAATTCTTACGCTTCCCAAAAGTGCGGCCATAGCGGACCTTTTTTCCGCTTACTTTGATTATATTAACCGCTATTGGCTTTATCCCATAAACCTCTTCAACTGCGTTGGCAATTTCTATTTTATTGGCATTAGTGGCTACCGAAAAAACATACTTACTCTCCGTATTCAGAATAGCTGCCTTTTCCGTGATTAATGGCTTGATAAGCACCCGGTAAGCCCGGCTGCTACCTGCCTTCTTTTTAGTTTCTTTTTTGGCTTCTTTTCCTTCAACTTTTTTTTGGCTGGTTTTGCCAGGCTTTGCTTTATCCCGATAAAGATCTTTCATGCTACTTGACTTGGTTTCTTTCCCTGCTTTAACTATGTCCGCCTTCTTTCCGGCTGATTCATTTTCTTCTTGTTTCTTTTTTCTACCAAATAAACCCATATTATTTATTGTATTGCTTTTCTATTATTTTTATCGAATCTTTAGTGAAAATTGCTTCTCGCTTGGCCAATAAATCAACAATATTCAGATTATCAACATTAATATATTTGACTCCGACCAAATTTTTGCTTGAATATTTCGTCTTTTCGTCTTTTTCGTCATTAATTATCAGCACACTTCTCTTTTCGTCTTTTTTGCTTTCAATTTTTTTAAGTAAACTATCAATTGTTTTAGTTTTAAATTCTTTTATACTAAGGTTCTCAATAACTGTTAAATTGTTATTAATGGCTTTATCAGAAAGTACCATTAACAGCGCTTTCTGCTTCATTTTCTTATTTATTTGCTTTTTGTAATTACGTTCACTCCTGGGTCCAAAGGTTACACCGCCGCCCATCCAAATCGGTGAACGGTTTGATCCGGCCCGAGCTCGTCCGGTTCCTTTTTGCCGCCACGGTTTTCGGCCGCCGCCGCGGACCTCACTCCGATTCTTGGTATGAGCCAAATTCTGCCGCTCATTAGCCATCTGCGCTACCATTGCCTGGTGTACCAAAGCCTCATTGGCCTCTATACCAAAAACTTTCTCATTCAATTTAAGAGCTGTCTTTTTCTCCCCGGCTATATTGTAAACTTTTGCATTAATCGCCATATATTTTAGTAAACAGTAATTAGTAAACAGTAAACAGAACAACTATTTTTTATCTTCTTTAATCTTTTCATCAACTTTTTCCGGAGTTTCAATTTTTTTCTCTTGTTTTTTAGGAGTCTCCACTTTCTTTTCTGTTGTCTGTTGTCTGTTGTCTGTTGTCTGTGTCTTCAATTCCCCTTCACCACTTATCAAAACCAATGAATTTCTGGCGCCAGGAACTGCTCCGCTAATCAAAATCGTATTATCGTTAATATTTACTTCTACTATTTTTAAATTTTTTGTGGTACTTTGATCTCCACCCATACGTCCGCCCATGCGCGTACCCTTAAAGACATGAGCCGGTCCAGTAGCACCGATAGAACCTGGCATCCGCAACTGATCTTTATTGCCGTGGGTTTTCTTAGTCCCTTTAAAGCCATATTTCCTTACAACTCCTTGAAACCCCTTACCCTTGCTGTTAGCGGTCACCTGAACATTATCACCCGGTGCAAAAGTGCCGACGTCAATCGTATCACCCCGCTTTAATTCACCAGGCTCGGTCCTAAACTCTCTAACATGCTGAAAATTATCAAGGCCTTTAAAATGGCCCTTTTGCGGCTTATTGATATTTTTCTCACGGCGTTTGCCAAAACCAAGTTGAATTGCTTCGTAACCGTCCTTTTCACTGTTCTTAACCTGTATAACCGCGCAAGGTCCAGCCTGAACCTTGGTCACGGCCACCACATCCTCGCCTTGCCACACTTGTGTCATTTCAATTTTTTTCCCTAGAATAAACTTCATAGAAACACGAATTAAACGAATGACTAACGAATCAAACGAATTACTTTAATTGAATATAGTGGTTAAAATAATTCGTTTATTTCGTTTCTATTCGTTACTTTCGTTTTTATAAACAAAAAACCGGTTTCACAACAGAAACCAGCCAAAATATAGCTTATTAATCGCTAGTTTTACTTGTTTCGTCGTGATTTCCTTTCTCTTGTTGCCAATATCACATTTAAACACTTTCCCGGATAAACATGGGAGTTGCCCAAACATTAAAATGGCAATCTTAGAGTATTTGGATTATACACTAATAATTTAAAATATGCAAGTATCTCCCCATCTACATTTTTATTTCCACATCAACTCCGGCCGGTAAGCTAAGATTAGTCAAATCTCCAATCGTTTTAGCTGAAGGGTCAACAATGTCAATTAAACGTTTGTGGGTTCGCATTTCATATTGATCGCGGGCATTTTTATGAACAAAAGTTGACCGGTTAGTGGTGTATTTCTTCTTTTCGGTAGGAAGTGGGATCGGGCCAAAAATTTGTGCCCCGCTCCTCTTGGCTGTGTCAATAATTGTCCTGGTGGATTGATCAATGATTTTGTGGTCAAAAGCCTTGATCTTAATACGAATTTTTTGCTTAAACTCATCCGCGGGTGCTTGCTTTTCGTCAGCAACACTCGTGTTTTTTTTCTCTGGCATGTACAAAAATTATTATATGGTTAATCAAACTATTAATAAAAATAACTATAACTAAACCCCCCGAATTCTCGAGGGGCTTTATATAGCTATTTTATGATTTTAATAATCACACCGGCGCCAACTGTCCGTCCGCCTTCGCGAATAGCAAAGCGTTGCTTTTCTTCCAAAGCGATCGGGCTAATAAGCTTGATCTTCAGATTAACAGTATCACCAGGCATCACCATCTCGGTGCCTTCCGGCAATTCAACTTCACCGGTTACGTCAGTAGTGCGGATATAAAACTGCGGTTTATAACCTTTGAAAAACGGTTTATGACGTCCGCCTTCCTCTTTACTTAGCACGTAAATCTCGGATTCAAACTCAGTATGACCGGTAACAGTACCCGGCTTGGCCAATACTTGGCCACGTTCGACTTCGTCTTTCTTAACACCACGCAAAAGGATTCCGGCATTATCACCGGCCCGGCCTTCATCCAGCTGTTTATTAAACATCTCAATGCCGGTTACGGTTGTTTTTTGAGTGTCCTTGATCCCAATAATTTCAATTTCTTCGCCAACTTTAACGATGCCGCGCTCAATCCGGCCGGTTACTACGGTGCCGCGTCCTTCAATTGAAAAAACATCTTCAATCGGCATAAGGTACGGCTTTTCGGTATCACGTTCCGGCTCCGGAATAGACTCATCCAGGGCTTTTATCAGCTCCTCGATCGGTTTAGCGTCATCACCTTCCGGGTTCTCCAGCGCCTTTAAAGCTGAACCGCGGATGATCTTAATCTTGTCACCGTCAAACTCATACTTCTTGAGCAGGTCGCGAATTTCTTCTTCTACCAAATCAATCAGCTCTTTGTCCTCAACCATATCTACTTTATTGAGGAATACTACTATGTTCTTCACACCTACTTGGCTGGCCAAAAGGATGTGCTCGCGAGTTTGGGGCATAGGCCCATCGGTAGCGGCTACTACCAAAACCGCGCCATCCATTTGCGCCGCACCGGTAATCATGTTTTTGACATAATCAGCGTGGCCCGGGCAATCAACGTGAGCGTAATGCCGATTCTCGGATTCATACTCAACGTGGGCGGTAGCAATAGTGATACCGCGCTCCTTTTCTTCAGGGGCGGCATCAATTTGATCTACATTTTTTTGAGAAGCATTCAATCCCTTGGCAGCCAATACTTTTAGTATGGCGGCAGTCAAAGTAGTCTTTCCGTGGTCCACGTGACCAATGGTTCCTACATTGACATGGGGCTTGGTGCGTTCAAATTTTTCTGCCATGTTTTAAATTGTTTACGACCCCTGAAAAAGGGTTTTTTTCCCAAATACTCGGGAAACCAGCCGTATTGTAATTAGTAAATTATAATTTTGTTTTTTATATTAAACAGTCTCTAAATATTGCGTGTCTTCTTCAATTATTTCTTCAGCCCCTTCTTTTCTGTCTCTGGGGATACGCCAGTGATTACTTGTCGACAATTCTTCTTTTTCTTCAAATTTCTCTTCAAAATATTTCTCTTTATTATTGTCCATTTCATCGGTTATAAAATCGGTTTCGTCCAATACGTCGCTGATCGGGGTAAATTTACGGTCTCGCACGGTTTCAAACACATTTGGAATCTCTTTTTTAGATAAAGATAATTCCATATCCTGTTCGCTTTTCCAAATCGCTATATCGCGATTTATTTTATCAAGTAATTCGTCTTCTGTCAAGCCACGCACTTCACTCTTTTCGGTTACTAATTTCTCATATTCATCCAGGCTCATAACCACAAAAGCGCTGTCTCCCCGGCTTAAATCATACACAATCAACCTGTCACCGGTCTTTCTGGCAATATTTATGGCTTTTTTTAATTGATTTTGCATGGTTTTGTCAATTTTCACTCCGGCACAAAAGTATGCTTTTTACCGGAGTTTATTCTTGTATTTACTTTTGTATTTTACAAAAATTGTGCTTATAAGTCAATAGAAATTCTTGTGCCCTGTATGTTTATCGCGCAGGGCACAATATTTTAGATCTCAACAATGATCTTTCAATAAAACCGTATTAACAGTATTTAATACTCCTTTTTCCTCTTTTAAAACATTAAATTCTTTTTTTATCTTTGCTTGTTCCGCTCTATACAATATCCAAACTACTATTACGTAGAATAATGAAATGACCAATATTACGTTATACCACATAACAAGCACCTCCTTTTTCATTTTTGCTACATATATAAAATCAAAATTGGATGGGAGAATGGTTTCTCCCATTTTTTTGATATTTCACTGCCAGTCTTTTTATTAATAAACTGGTATAAGTCCAGCGGAATAGCGTATATCAAATTGAAGGACTATGCCCACTTTCTCTAGGATTTCTTTGATTTTTTCTTTCAACGGATCAATTATTCCTTCGCTAAGAACAAATATAGTCACCGCGATTTCCACCTCAGGTTGTAAAGTAGGAGTATTCATATTTCCCGAAAGAATAATTTTGATTTCGTATTTTTCATTCTCAGGATCATCTTCTCTCAGAAATTGGTTAAAACGTTTTAGAAATTCAATAAACTTTTCCTCGGGAAAATCTTCTAAATAAATATCTATGCCAATCGTTTCTTGGTCATCTTCCATTAGTAAGCCCTCCTTAGTGTTGTGAGTTTAATAAAATATCAATCCAATTTTGATTTTATAAATTTTAACGAACAAAAATAAATTTATTGATAAATATTTGTAGATTTGTAGCAAATTTGTTGGTTTGTAATCAATCTTATACTAAATGCTATTCTTTCTTACCACTACCATCACCAATAATATCTTCAGCCACGCTCTTTGGTACTTCGGCGTAATGGTCAAATTCCATGGTATAGCTGGATCGGCCTTGGCTCATGGAGCGAAGAGAAGTCGCGTAGCCAAACATCTCGGCTAAGGGCACCATTGCGTCGATCACCTTGGCATTGGCCCGGTCAATCATCTGTCCAATCTGTCCTCTTTTACTATTTAAATCACCCATAATATTACCCATATATTCCTCTGGAGTAACTACTTCCACTTTCATGACCGGTTCAAGCAGAACTGCCTTGCCCTTGCGGCAAGCTTCTTTAAAGCCCAGGATAGCCGCCATTTTAAAAGCCATTTCACTAGAATCAACTTCGTGAAAAGACCCGTCATAAACAGTGGATTTAATATCCACCATTGGATAACCGGCCAATACGCCCTGCTCAAGTGCCTCTTTAATGCCCTTTTCAACTGCCGGAATATATTCTCTGGGGATCGAACCGCCTTTAATTTCATTTACGAACTCACTGCCTTCGCCGGCCTCCTGGGGTTCAACCCGGAGGTAACAATGGCCATATTGTCCGCGGCCGCCCGATTGTTTGATATATTTTCCTTCTGCTTCTGATTTTTCTTTGATAGTTTCGCGATAGCTTACCTGAGGTTTACCAACATTGGCTTCTACTTTAAACTCCCGCTTCATCCTGTCCACTATAATATCCAAGTGCAATTCGCCCATGCCGGAAATAAGGACCTGATTGGTTTCTTCGTCTGTTTCTACCCGGAAAGTCGGGTCTTCCTCGGCCAATTTTTGCAAAGCCATGCCCATTTTTTCCTGATCAGCCTTGGTCTTGGGCTCTACCGCTATCTTAATAACCGGCTCAGGAAAAACAATCGACTCAAGTAGTACGGGCTTATCTTCATCACATAAGGTATTACCGGTTGAGGTATTTTTTAGCCCGATCACTGCCGCTATATCACCTGCGTATACTTCGTTAACTTCTTCACGGTGGTTGGCATGCATTCGGACGATACGTCCGATCCGCTCTTTCGCGCCGGTGGAACTATTGTAAACATATGAACCGGACTTAAGCACACCCTGGTAAATCCGGATAAAACTTAAACGGCCAACATAAGGATCAGTCGCGATCTTAAAAACCAGACTGGCAAAAGGAGCATTGTCATCGGCCTTCACTTCTATCTTTTTCTCTTGCGTCTCGGAGTCCATAGCCTCAATCGGCGGCACATCCAAGGGAGATGGTAAAAAATCTATTACCGCGTCCAGTACCGGCTGTACGCCGATATTCTGAAGCGCTGTACCGGCTAGAACCGGGAATATCTCATTAGCGATCACGCCTTTGCGAGCCGCCATTTTAAGTTCGTCCACACTTATATCTTCACCATTTAAATATTTTTCCATAATGCCCTCATCGTTTTCCACGATTCGCTCGATCATTTCGGCCCTAAACTTTTTGACTTTATCCTTCAAATCTTCGGGGATATCTACCTCTTTAATATTTTCACCAAAATTACCTTCAAACTTATAGGCTTTTTCTGTCAACAAATCAACTATTCCGCTCATAGAATCTTCAGCCCCGATCGGCAAATGAAAAGCAACTGCCTTGGGGTTTAGACGCTCGTGAATTGAATCAAGGGACATATAAAAATCCGCGCCCATTTTATCCATTTTGTTTATAAAACAAAGGCGCGGAACTTTATATTTGTCGGCCTGGCGCCAAACCGTTTCACTCTGGGGTTCAACCCCGGCCGCGCCGTCAAATACAGCAACCGCGCCGTCCAGAACCCGCAAACTGCGCTCCACTTCAACGGTAAAATCCACATGGCCCGGAGTGTCAATAATATTTATCCGGTTATCATCCCAGAAGCAAGTGGTCGCGGCTGAGGTAATAGTAATGCCGCGCTCTTTTTCCTGCTCCATCCAGTCCATATCGGCTTCCCCATCATGGGTCTCCCCGATCTTATGTTTTTTTCCGGTATAAAAAAGCACCCGCTCGGTAAACGTAGTTTTCCCGGCGTCAATGTGCGCCATAATGCCTATATTTCTGGTTTTTTCTAATGTATATTCTCTTGCCATATTATTAATTATCAATTTTCAATGAATTTTCAATTAGCTAATTAATCAATTGATAATTCATTGGGTCACTGGGTTACTGATAATTGGGTTATTCTAATATTATTCTATTAATTTATCTTTATTATAAGTTATTGGTATCTCAACTAAATTCACCTCGCTACCATCCTTGGCGCTTTCTTCATAAACCGCGACATAGCCTTCTTTGGTGCTGCTAAAGTCAAACTCTAGAGTGATTTTAAAAGGTCCGCTCTTGCCAACGTCCGGGGCTTTAGTGGTCACATATTCCTTAACCATTGTTTCATGCTCCTGGTTCCGAAGCTCTACAGTCACCGTATTCTCAAACGCTACCGCTTCCCCCTCAATCACTACCGGACTTACTATATTATCCCCGGCCTTAATATTACTTACAGTAATTATATATTTATCAAACTCATTATCATCTTCAAAAATCTCGTCTGCTGTCTGTCGTCTGCTGTCTATTGTCTTATTAATCTCCCCAATATCCTCTTTCGCCTTATCCAAAATCTTAATCGCATCTGCTGGAGAATTAATATCCGTGATATCCGTCTCTAATTCGTGTAAATCCGTGTTTCTCGCATCGCGAGAAAAAAACACGCCCCCGTAAACAAGGGCAGCCACAATGAAAACTACTACCAATACGCCAATCAATCCTGAACCTTTATTATTTTTAAAAAAACCTGTCATCCCCTTGATGAACGTTCAATGAACGTTCAATGAACGTTCACGTGAACCCTATATAATTAATCAAAAAATATTTAAATTAATTCGTTATATTCGTTTCTTATTCGTTCTAATTCGTGATTCTATCTCGCGAAATGCGCAAACGCCTTATTCGCTTCGGCCTGTTTCTGCACGGTTTCTCGCTTTTTCACCGCCGCTCCTTCGCCTTCAGCCGCGGCCATTATCTCACTGGCCAGCTTAATAGACATCGGTGCGCCTTTCCGCTCTTTAGCCGCCTCAATTAGCCAGTGGCAGCCCAGGGCAAAACGCCTGTCTCCGCGTACCTGGTATGGAATCTGGTAGTTAGCGCCGCCGATCCTACGTCCCCGTACCTCCAGGAGAGGCATAATCTTTTTTAAACCTTTATTAAAAATATGACGCGGATCTTGCTTGGTCTTTTCTTTTATAATATCAAAAGCGCCATAAACAATCTTCTGGGCAACGCTTTTCTTACCCTTTTCCATTAAATAATTTATGAATTTGGCAATATCAGTATCATTATACTTAATATCCCCGATTATCTTTCTTTTTACTGCTTGTTTTCCCCTCATTTTAGTGATTAGTTGATTAGTTAACTAGTTAATTAGAAAAAAATTAAATACCATCTCCTCAATCCCTAATTAACTTTATAAAATTTTACACAATACTAAAATATTTTATTCGCATAATACGCAATTCGCTATATTCACATTATAACTATTTTTTCTTTTTCTCTAATTTAGCCCCATACAAACTCCTTGATTGTTTGCGGCCTTCCACACCCTGGGTGTCATAGACGCCGCGAATAACCTTGTAGCGTACACCTGGCAAATCTTTGGTCCGACCGCCTTTTACCAATACGATTGAGTGCTCTTGCAAATTATGTCCCATGCCCGGGATATAGGCGGTTACTTCCATGCCATTACTTAGCCGGACACGGGCGATCTTCCGAAGCGCCGAGTTAGGCTTCTTTGGTGTGGTAGTAGTCACCTTTAAACAAACGCCGCGCTTAAAAGGCGCGCCCCGTTTTAGGTAGGTCCGTTTCCGGTGCAAAGTATCCAAAGTGGTTTGCAAAGCTGGGAACTTACTCTTGGCCTTGGTTTGTTTTCTGCCCTTTCGGACTAATTGGTTTGTTGTCGGCATCGTGTAACAAAAAATAACCCCGTTAAACGGGATCAATTTAACTATTAATTGCTTTTTTAATTTATCAAATTCTGACTAATAAGTCAAGCGATTTCGGCACGTAGCCCCTCGGCTATGCTCGGGACAGGCACATAACACATAACACATAACAGTATTTTTATTTAATATTAGCCTAAAATTTAATAAAAAAATGGCGGATTTAATAAAAAAATCCGCCACTATAAAACAAAAAACTTAAACAAAAACAAACATTTTTTTCTTAAGCTTATGGCCAATCCAAATAATAAATTTACAGCTATGAAAAACAACATCAAATACCGACAATTAATCTAAACAAAAAATTAATGATTGGTATGATGATGGAAAAACCAACCATTATGAATAGTATGACCAGGATCATGCCGTAGCGCTCCAGTTGGGCAAACTTTTGCTGTACGCTGTAGGGCAGAAACGGCATAATTACCTTAGAGCCGTCCAAAGGCGGGATCGGCACCAGATTAAATATCATTAATAAGAGATTAATTTGCACGATAATTGAAAGTAGAATCGCCAAGGTCATATTAGGCATTGGGAAAAATCTAAGGATTAGCCCAAAAAATAAGGCAGTGATCAAATTAGCCAAAGGCCCGGCCGCCGCCACCTTGGCACTGCCATATTTTTTGTCGCGCAAATTATATGGATTATAGGGCACCGGCTTGGCCCAGCCAAACACAAAACCAGCGTTGGTCAGAACCAGGATTGCCGGCACCAGGATAGAGCCAAAAGGATCGATGTGCGGCAAAGGATTAAGGGTTAACCTGCCTGAGTCCTTGGCGGTTGTATCACCCAAATAATCCGCCATCCAGCCATGCATATATTCATGGATGATCGCGGAAAAAATCAAAACAATAATTTGAAATATAATAATTTGTAATTCCATAGAATTAGAAAATAGAAAATAGAAAGCAGGGAATAGATAAAAATCTTTATAGGCTTAACCATAATATAACATGGCTTGCAAATTTTATCAAAAAATGTTAGCATTAACTTTGTATTAATCTATAAATCAACAGACTTATAGCAGTGGGTAGAAGAATCTGTTTACTGTTTACTAATTTCTGTTTTCTAAAAAATGGCTAAAAAATGCGATCTTTGCGGACGGACTTCTACCAAGGGTATGAGCCGTTCCCACTCAAACATTAAAACTATAAAACGACAGCATATTAATTTGCAGACTAAAAAGATTGACGGAAAAAAAGTCACAGCCTGCACCAAATGCCTTAAAACAATGATTAAGATCAAAAAATCTTAAAATATTTTTTTAAAACAAAAAAATCGGTTATTAACCGGTTTTTTGTTTTTTATAATAATAGTTTTAAAACTTTATACAAAAATCTTTATAGTTTAGTAATTTTTCTGAATATTCTTCCTCAACCCGCTCAACTTGCGCGAATTTAGGCCCCTGGTGGCACCACTCTGTTAGCTTCTCTAAATCTACCTCTTCTCCCTCTGCTTCGGCGTAAACACTGCCATCACTAACATTCTGCACCCAACCAACTAAGCCTAGCTCCTCGGCTTTCCTTTTGGTGTTTTCCCGAAAGCATACACCCTGCACCTGACCGAAGACTTTTATTTTAACTAATTTTTGCATACAGACAAAGTGATTATCAGCGTAACATCCGCGTAGTAATCAGCGTAACATCCGCGTTAAAAATTGATAATAACCAATAAAACGTTTAAAAAATATTAATATAACAATACTAAAATCACGTTTTAAATATTTCCCCATGCCCCGAATAAACCATCATCCCCGGCTTTATTATTTTCTTAAACTTTTCTAAAGAGTCTTGCATAGCAGCCTCATCACCGCCAGGCAAGTCGCACCGGCCAATGCCGTCCTTGAATAAAATATCGCCAGTAAATATTTCCTTTTCTCCCAAGAGCGAAATACTCCCCGCGCTATGCCCAGGCGTAAGCAGGACTGCCAACTCTTCATTACCGTATTTAATATTATCTCCCTCCTTTATAAATTCATCCGGTTGAAAACTTAAATAATCCTCTTCATTTTTATGTATTATAATTTTCCCGCCCAGTGCTACTTTCACCTCTTCGGCCGCGTCTACATGATCATAATGATAATGCGTTAAAATAATATATTTTAATTTTCCCCCCAGCTTTTTTGCCGCCTCAATTATTCGCTCGCTGTCCCCGCCCGGGTCAATACAAATAAGCTCCTTTAAGGAGCTTATTAAATAACAATTTGTTTCAATTGGACCGACGATTATCCTGCTCACTTTCATAATATCTATAACAATATTAGAAAAAACAAAACCGCGCCAAGCATTACACATTGCATGGCGATAACTTTTATTAAACTAAGCCCGGCTTTGTCCGGATCAAATATCATAAAATTAATATTATTAGATATTCAGCTTCTGTTTAACCAGATTGACCACGTCATCTAAGCGCCAATCGGTCTTAACCAAAAAGTCATAAACCTGAAACTTGGCTGCTTCACTGACATTATCAGTGTCACTTAAATTTGTCAACATAATGATCGGGACACTAGCCCCCCACTTATCGTCTTCACGAATTTTTTTAAGTAATTCCATCCCGTCCATTTTGGGCATTATAATATCCAACATCAATATATCCGGCTTGACCTCAAAGGCAATTCTTAAGCCCTCCTCGCCATCATTGGCCTCAATGACCTTAAAGCCCTCTTTTTCAAATTTTTTACTAAGTGCCTCAACCATCGCGATCTCATCTTCTACAATTAGAATTGTTTTTTGTGACATATGAATATATTTTAATTAATAATTTATAGTTTCTCTCCCACGAACCCACTACGAATTTACAAAAACATGTGTCATCCTGAATGAAGCGCTAGCGAAGTGAAGGATCTCGTGACTGTATCCACGGGATTCTTCACCCGCTTCGCGGATTCAGAATGACAAGGTGAATTGCGAAGCAAGAGAGGGTGCCCTGGGGTACAAATAAATATTATTCGTAAATTTGTAATGATTTGCACCCAAGGGCATTATATAATCCGTAACACTAATATTCTGAGCTATTTAATTTTTTACTTCCCGGTTTCTTACGCATTCCCTTAAGAGGGATAGTAATATTGATTGTCGTCCCACGATTACGCTTATCCAGGGGAATATCAGCGTCTTTTTTACCGGCATCAAGAAGCAACTCCAAGGACGGCGAATGAAACCATATCTTACCGCCGGACTTTTCAATAATCGCCTTAACAATATAAAGCCCCAAACCGGTACCAACCGACTCAAGCTTCTTCGCGTTAAGCCCCCGAAACAGCTTAGTAAACATCTTAGGCTGCTCTTCCCGGGGAATGCCGCAACCGGTGTCGGAAATTTTTATATAAATATCGCGCTCTGTCTTTTTGATGCTGATCTTTATTGTCCCTTTGCGCGGAGTATACTTAACAGAATTGGAAATAATATTATGAAATACCATCCTTATCAGCCGCGGATCCAGTTCAAGTAAGGGAAACTGGCTATACTCTTTGATCAAATGGATCTCTTTAGCTCTTATCTCGGGCATAAATTTCTCCAAAGCCGCCTCGGCCCGCTCAATTATGTCGGTCGGCTCCGGCTCTATGGAAAACGTGCCAACATCGATCCGCGATACATCCAAAAGGGCGTTTACCAGCTCAATCAGCCGTTCATTACTCTTATAGACTTCTTTCAAATATTTCTCTTGCTCTTTATTAATATCACCGGCGTCACCGGCCACAAGATAGTCAACATACCACTTAATTATCGACAAGGGTGTGCGCAGTTGATGGGAAGCAATCGCCACAAAATCGGTTTTGGCCTTAACTAATTCATGGTGCTTGGAAACGTCCTGGGCCACCCCGGTTTGCAGACGGCCCATCAGTTCATTGAGAGAATTAGTTAGTTGCCCGATTTCGTCATTCTTAAGCGCCTTTATCCGCTTGGATAAATTACCGGCCGCCATCTCCTGGACTTTAAAATTTAACTTAATAACCCGCCGGGAAAAAAACCGACTGATAAAATAAGTCATCAAAAACGATATAATATAGATTAAGCCACCCAACATTAAAATCTGAATTAACGAACCACGGATGACAAAAAAACTTATTAACACAAAAATAGTGGCAAAGAACATAATTATTAATAGTATCCGGTCAGCAAGCTTTAAAGAAAATTTCATTTTTTTTAACAATTACTTATTATATTACTATATCTATATTTTACAATATTTTACCCCTACTTGTCTAATCGGGCGGCTTGACACTAGCGACTGTTTCTGCTTAAATTTAATAACATTTCAAAATAATTTACTAAATAATTCATTTATTTTATAATATGGACATTCCAAATATTATTAAAAGGAAAGGGAAAATTAAAAAATTACTAAAAAAACCTATTATTACTATTGCAATTACTGTTATTTTGGTAACCGCGACAGTGGTTTCGGGCATGAACCTATTGAAAAATAATAACAATGAAGATGAAGCCCCGACCCCTATCAAGGAAGTGCAAACAGTAAAATTGGACCTAAATAACTCATACTCTGTTCCAATTACCGGTGTCGGGACAGTTAAGGCTGATACGCGGGTAGACGTAGTAGCCTTGTCCAATGGTACTGTGCGTAATGTACTATTTGAAGTCGGTGATAAAATATTCGCAAACCAAACACTGGCAACTCTGTCTGATAATTTAGTATTAACCAACCTTATTAATGCCGAAACTAACTACGCCAATTTGCAAAATAATTTATTAACTACCCAGCGCCTAACCAAAGAAACGATCAGGCAGGCCGAACTTGGAGTACAAGCCGCCAAAGAAACCGTAGCGGCGGCTGAAATTGGCTTAAAAACAACTAAAGATAATCTTAATAATTATCTTGCCCTTCAACTTAAAACCAATACTGACGCCAAAGCCAATGCAGTAATTAACTATGGCGGGCATTTAAACACAATTTTTAACGCGCTTGACCAGATTGACAGTGTTGTTAAGGCTGATGACGCAAAATTAAATCCCGAATCCCTGCATGTTGACCCTTGTTTAGGCGCGAAAAATGTTTCCAGCCTTAGCCAGGCCAGAGGGACATACCGCATTGCTAAAGACGCTTATGAGTCATTGCTTTTAAATACTGTTATTGCTGACACCGTTAACACGGATATGCAAAACACAGTTAGCGCCCTAGGGCAAACAAAAGCGGCCCTGGACAGTACTATCTTCTTGCTGGACAACAGCGTGACTAACACAGTAATTACAGAAGCCTGGTTAAGCGCGCAAAAAACCGGCTTTATAGCGCTCAGGACCGGCGTTGTTGGCGCCCAATCAGCCGCTGAATTTACCCTGCAACAACTGCAAAATCTAACACTGATAAACGACCTGGATCAGATCACATTGGAAAACGCAATCAGCGCTGCCGAAAACCAACTGCTTACCGCTAATATCGGCTATCAAAATTCTCTGGTGGCTTTGGAAAACACCAAGCAAGGCGCGGACCAACAGGAAAATGGCGCCCAAATTGCTCTCCATAGCGCTCTTAGCCAGCTTAATCTTGCCCGAGTTCAAGCCGGTGACCTGACAATTTCTTCTCCGATCGCCGGTACTGTAACAAATAAATCGGTTGAGTTGGGGCAAAAGCTTAGCCCGGGAATGAAAATAGCTGAAGTTTCACAGACTGCCTTGCTAAAAATTGAAATAGATATACCCTCAGACGAAATAAACAAAATTACTTATGGCCAACTGGCCAACTTTAAGTACGGCGACCTTGATTTAGTCGGTACAGTTACCAAAATTTTTCCGGTCGCTGATAAAATAAGTAAAAAGGTACGAGTAGAAATAAGCTTTAATAACGAAAATAATGAACTGATTCCAGGATCTTTTGTTAATGTGTCTATCCCGGTTGAACAATTAGCCTCTACTAGCCTACCTTTATATATTCCGCTAAAAGCACTTACCATTGCCGCAAATGAAAAATATGTATTTGTAGTTAGCAATAACCAGGCCATAAAACGCACTGTTGAAATCGGGAAAACCGAGGGTACGCAAATAGAAATAATTAAAGGCCTTAGTAATGGTGACGAAATAATTGTTGAAGGCAATAAAAACATTGAAGACGAAGAAAAAATTATAATAATAAAATAACTTACGCGCTTGCTGTCATTGCGAGGCCGAA
>JAGLNE010000068.1 GCA_023139655.1 Candidatus Parcubacteria bacterium | reverse complement strand
AGCTTCGCTTCTCGCAATGACAGAATGATTAAAAATTTTTAGCAAACGCATAAATCCTAAATAATACAAAACATGCCAGATCAAACATCAAAATACAAACAAGATATGGAAGCACGGCTGGACAGGGCGTATGCTAGTGAAAGCAGGAAAATAACCGGTTTTTTTATTAAAAATTACCGTTTTACTTATCTGATTATCTTTGCCATTGTTGTTGCTGGCGCTTATTCTCTGTTTACTTTGCCCCGGGAGGCTAACCCGGAGATAAAAGTACCCTTCGCGGTTGTTACTTGCGTGTTGCCCGGTGCTAGCCCCTCTGATTCTGAGGAACTTCTTACTGACAAGATTGAAGAAAAAATAAAAAACCTGGATAATTTAAAACGATATTCCTCCGGTTCCGGGCAAAGCGTATCAAGCATATTTGTTGAGTTTGATGCTAGTGCCGATCTGGAGGAAAGCTTCCGCAAGTTACGTGAAGCGGTTGACCAGGCCAAGCCGGATCTACCGTCAGAAGCCGAGGACCCGATAGTTACCGAAGTTAGCTTTTCGGATTTTCCGATTGTAACTTACTCTCTGGTCGGGGATTACTCGGATGTTGAACTAAAAGAATTCGCTGATATTCTCATAAAAAACTTTGAGGACATTAAAGATGTTTCCAAGGTGCCAAGCCAAGGCGGGCTGGAAAAAGAATTCCAGGTTATTATTGACCAAACCAAGCTGGCGAATTTTAACCTTTCCCTTAGCCAGGTAGTGGGCGCAATAGCCAGAACCAATTTTAATCTGCCGGCCGGAGATATTGACGTGGATGGCTATACTTATAACGTCCGGGTTAAGGGCAAGTTTGCCAGCGCCGGCATATTAAACGATGTAGTTGTAACCACACTAAATAATTCACCGGTATATATTCGCGATTTAGGGCGTGTAGTCGACGGCTATAAGGATAAAGAAACCGAGTCCCGCATCGGCTTTCAAGATAAACTGCCGCGCAATACTATTTCCCTGCAAATATACAAGAAAACAGGCGGCAATATTCTGGACATCGTGGCTGAATCACAAATCGTTGTAAACAAACTCAAAACTGATGGTACCTTTCCTGCTAATTTGGTGATCCAAAAAACCAATGACAACTCTGTCTTTATTAAAGACGATCTAAACCGTCTGGGGAAAAGCGGTATTCAAACCATGATACTTATTACTTTGATACTGCTTATAGTGCTTAGCTTTCGCGGCGCATTTATTACCGGCCTATCAGTACCGATCGCCTTCCTGATGACCTTTATCCTACTGTCTTTCCAGGGTATGACTATCAACGGCATTGTTTTGTTCTCTCTGGTTCTTTCACTTGGGCTCATGGTTGACAACTCAATTGTGATAATTGAGGGTATTAATGAATATATTTTTAAACATAACAAAACCGTGTACGAAGCGGCCATCCTGTCAGTCTGGAATTTCAAATGGCCGATCATTGCCGGCACCATGACCACGGTCTGTGCCTTTTTGCCCATTCTTTTGGTGTCCGGCATTCTCGGGGAATTCTTAGGTGTCATGCCGAAAACCATTACCGTTACTCTGCTCTCATCTCTTTTTGTCGCTATTGTTGTTATTCCCACTCTTATATCCAGGTTTTTGCGCATTAAATCCAGGGCCAACGGCACGCTTGCTCATAGAGATAAAAAACGCCACCTCTATATCCTTAATTTCCGCAAACGGCTACGAAATCACTACGTATCTATGCTTAAATCTGTTCTCCCCAGCAAGAAACAACGCCGGACTTTCTTAGCAGTAGCTTGGCTGCTCTTTATTATTAGTATAGCGGTTCCGGCCACCGGCTTAATGAAGATAGAAATGTTTGGTAATGTGGATGTGGATTATTTTTTAATAAATATCAAACTCCCGGCCGGATCCAGTCTGGAAAAAACAAATGAAATAGCCACCAAAGTGGAAAAAATTGTAGCCGAGATGCCGGAGATGGATAATTATGTAACTAACATCGGCTCATCCATTACCATGGACGTCGGTGCCGGCTCCGGCGCGGGAACTCATCTCGCCAATGTAACCGTTAATTTAGTGGGTGGTGAGGAGCGCGATATAAAAAGCTTTGTAATTGCCGAAAAATTAAGGCCAAAACTGGATAATATCCAAGGGGCGGTAATAACTCTGGAGGAATTATCGGCCGGTCCGCCAACCGGCGCGCCGATCGAGGTCCGTATAATCGGGGATGACTTGACGCGCTTGGCCCAAATAAGCACGGAAATTATTAATTTTTTTGAAAATATCTCCGGGGTGATCAATGTCCGCGACAGTCTGGAAGAATCAACCGGTGACTTTACCTTTACCGTTGATAAGCAAAAAGCGAGTTACTACGGTCTGGACGTTGCTTCTGTCGGCTCCACCCTGCGTAGTGCCATCTTTGGGATCAAAGCCTCCACTGTTACGCTTGACAATGAAGACGTTGATATCACGGTTAAATATGATCAAAATGAATTGAGCAGCGCAAATGACCTGGAAAATATCCTTTTATTTACTCCCACCGGACAATCAATTACCTTAAAACAAGTAGCCAAATTGGATTTAGAGCCATCGCTTTTATCCATTAGCCATCGCAATGGGGAGCGGGTAGTAATAGTACGCGCCGATATTGAAAAAAATGTAAATTTACAAGAAGTACAAACCGATTTTGATGAATTCAAGGCCAGCTTAAATATCGAAAAAAATTATTCAATTGATGTCGGGGGTGAGATGGAAGACATTGAACAATCCTTTAAAGAGCTTTTCTTATCAATGATTTTGTCAATTATATTAATCGCCTTTATCCTGGTGCTACAGTTCAACTCGTTTAAACAGCCTTTTATTATAATTCTGGTCCTTCCCCTAGCTATTATCGGAGTTATATTCGGGCTAAACGTACTGCGAATGCCTTTCTCATTCACTGCCTTTATCGGTATTGTCGCCCTGTCCGGCATTGTGGTAAATGACGCGATCGTACTGATTGACCGGATCAACAAAAACATCAAATACGGCCGGGAGTTTATTGATTCAATTATTGAGGCCGGCGTTGCCCGCATGCAGCCGATATTTCTAACTACCCTTACGACTGTTGCCGGTGTCTTTCCTCTTATCTTCGCTGACGAGCTTTGGCGCGGCCTGGCCATCACTGTAATTTTTGGACTTATTTTCGCCACTGTCCTAACGCTGGTGATGGTACCGATAATGTACGTTAGCTTTTGCGCTAAGGGAAAATGTAAGAGTAATTAATTTTGAATAACAATTTATATAAGATAAAAAAATCCGATCAAACAAATCGGATTTTTTATTTATTATTTTATTACTTTATTATTTTATTACTTTTTCCGTTGCTCCTCCCAGAGTAAATCGCAGCTTTAATTCTTCTCTTTGCTTTTTGGTAAGCTTTTTAAAAGTCGCCCGACTCCAGCTCTTGTTCTTGAGCAGGTTGCCCATCCACTGGCCGGAAAGAAGGTGCGGCATCATTATGTAATCCGCTCCAGCCTGATAAAGCTTATCCAGAAACTGAGAATGGGAAAGGTTGGCGATCAATAAAGTCTTTTTGTTGGTCATGCGAATGTGCTTGATCAAAGTAAGCTGGTCAT
>JAGLNE010000067.1 GCA_023139655.1 Candidatus Parcubacteria bacterium | reverse complement strand
CTTATCCCAAGGATTTTCATATGAAAAATATGGCCAATAAAATGGTAGAATTTAAAGTAACGATCAAGGATGTGTTTGAACGCAAACTGCCGGACCTTAATGATGACATTGCCAAGGGCTTTGGCGTAAAGAACTTGGCTGAGTTTAAAGAAAATTTAAAAAAAAGTATGCTGGGTCAAAAGGAAAAAGAGCAGGCGCAAGCCTCTGAGCGGGCAATGCTGGAGAAAATAATAGAAAAAGCCCGTTTCGGCGATATCCCGGAAATGCTTATCCAGTCTGAGTCCAGCAACATGATGCACGAGCTGGAGCACGGGGTAAGTGAGCAGGGTGGGAAGTTTGAGGATTATTTAACCAGCCTTAACAAAAGCAAAGAACAGCTGACGCTTGACATGTTGCCGGAAGCGATCAAGCGCGTAAAAATTTCTTTGATACTTCGCGAGCTGGCAGTAGCCGAGAAAATTAAGGTAGAAGATAAACAGATAGATGATCATATTGCCGAACTTAAGATAACTTATAAAGACAACAAGCAAGCCATGGAGCAGGTCGATACTTCGGAATATCGGACCTATGTCACTAATCTTTTAACCAGTCAGAATGTGATAAATAAATTAAAGGATTGGAATATTGTTTAGCGACACGAATTTATACGAATATGAAACGAATTTTTACGAATCGAATTAACTCGAATAGTATAATATCAAATATAAAAATCTGGCCCCTGAATTAAGGCTGGATTTTTTATTATAATATGAACACATTATTATAATGTGTAATAGAGTATGATTTATATAATAGACGGGAACAATGTAGCTGGTAAATTGAAGATGCTCCGCGAGAAAAATTTTGATAAGAAATTTATTGAGATGGTAAGGATGTATAACCAGGACAGGAATAGTCCGGTACTTTTGGTTTTTGATGGTCAAGAACAGATGGGTGATAAGGTAGTGATTGATCCGCTACTCACTGTTCGTTATTCTCCCAGGGATGATTATTATGAATCAGCTGATGACTTAATCGTTGAGATAGTAGAGAGAAATTTAAATAGGAAAAAAGAAGAAATTACCGTGATTACCGATGACGTAGGTCTGAAAAAGAGGATTGAAAAAATCCAGGAGCAGTTTGGCGGCAATGTAATTTTGGAGCGAGCCACCCGTTTTGTTGAAAAATTAAAGAGACTAGAAACTCAGATAGATGCAACGGAAGACGGCAAGCGAGGGTTAAGCGAGAGCGAGCGAGAGAATATAAATGAAGATTTACTTAAGTTTTGGAAATAAGATTATAAACAATAAAAAAATCGCTTCGATGATAAAATCAAGGCGATTTTTTTGTGCCCAGGGCGGGAGTTGAACCCGCACGGAGTTGCCTCCAAGGGATTTTAAGTCCCTCGTGTATACCAATTCCACCACCTGGGCCTATACAATTTATGATTTAATATTTTTAATTTATATTTTTTATTTTTGTAGGATGTCCGTATTTTATTAAATTAATTTTCTTTTGCCTGGTCCAGCCTTTAAGTTGTTTTTCTCTTCTCATTGCCCCTGCCCTTGTTTGATATGTCTCATAGTGTACTAATTTAACAGGAATTTTACTGTTTAAATAAAAAGATCCATTTTTATTATTATGGTCTTTAATTCTTTTAGATAGTGTATCTGTGTGTCCTATATAAAATGAAAGATCTGTGCAAAGTAAAATATAAACTTTATACATATAATAATACATTTTTTAGCGATGAGCCCTTCGACTTCGCTCACTAACGTTCGCTACGCTCAGGACACTTCGTCTCGCTAGTGCATTATAAACATTCGTGCATCTAATAGTCTATATTGATGATCCGAAGTGCCTGCACTGAGCGAGCGAAGCGAGTCGAAGTGGAGATGGCGGGAGTTGAACCCGCGTCTAGCAAGTTTCCAAGTAAGCATATTTACGAAAGTAGATCAGTTGTGTAATCTCATTGTAATCCTATAAACTGAACAAAAGCGAATTACAACCAGTTCTCTTTGTTTCAACGCAGGCCAAGAACTTTTCCTACGCCTAGCCTGATGTTTATGACACCCAGAGCAAATTATCAGACATTACTTGCTTGGATGGCTGTCGCTTAGTTTTAAGCAACAACTGGCGCAAAAGCAGGAAGGCTAAAAGCCATCTTTACTTTTGCTAATGCGTTTTTGGCATTTATATGTTTCCAGACATTTTTACGTGAGTGTCCGGTTTTCACGTTCCGAATGCTTATCGGCAGTCTTGCTATCGATTCCCTGCATCCCCAAGCCCCGCCTAGGCGGGGAAGATACAAATTAAAAGAAGCAAGAAACAAATAAATTTAGAAATAATTAAATTATTGTTTATAATTTTTTATTTGTGTCTTTTAATTTGTTTGTTTCTTGTATCTTGTGTCCTTGTATCTTATCTATTCATATCTTTCCTTTGTTAATGATCGAATTTTGCGATCTACGTCGCGTTTTTTGATTGCCTCCCGCTTGTCGTGTTTCTTTTTGCCGCGGGCCAAGGCGAATTTCAGCTTAATCAAACTACGTTTAGTATAAAGTTTTAAGGGGACAAATGTCAAACCTTGTTCCTGCTTTTTGCCAATCAAACGTTTAATTTCAGCGGATTTTACTAGAAGTTTGCGCGGCCGGTCCGGATCATAGTCTGTAATGGTGCTAGCCTTTTTATATAAGGGCACATGAGAATTAGTTAAAAACAACTCACCTTGTTTAATGGTTACAAAAGCACCTTTAAGAGATATCTGCCCGGTTTTTATTGATTTAACTTCATAACCATAAAGGACTATGCCGGCTTCAAAAGTGTCGGAAATTTCATAATCATATCTGGCTCGTTTGTTTATAGCTAATGTAGGCATATTTATGCTTGATAAATGATGAATTTTTCATTTTCTGGCAGGCTTATAATAACATTTTTTATTATTTTTGTAAAGCCCTTGTCAAAACCCAAGTTTTACTCTATAATAACCTCAGTATTTAGCTACCGGATGTAGCTATTTTATGTTAGAAAATTAAAAATTAAAAATTATAAATTATAAATTTTCTCGCGGGTATGGTATAGTGGCTATTACATCACCTTGCCAAGGTGGATAGAGGGGTTCGATTCCCCTTACCCGCTCCACTTCGACTCGCTTCGCTCGCTCAGTGCAGGCACTTCAACTCATCAATATAGATTATTAGATGCATGAATGCTTATAATGTACAAGCGAGGCGAAGTGTCCTGAGCGAAATGAGCGATAGCGAATGGAGCCGAAGGGCAAAATCAACTCTTCTGCAAAATTCGGGATTGCTTAGTGTAGGCTAATTAATTAAAGCATTGTAACTCACTGCTATGTGTTACATGCTATGTGCTAAATGCGCAGAACCTGGCGTAAAGCAAAGCCAAAAATTGAAAAAAAGTTTTGGGTTAATGGGCAGATCAGAGCGCCTGAAGTTTTTTTTATTGACGAAAACGGCGTTAAGCACGGTAATATGGGAACGCATGAGGCACTTAGGCGGGCTAGAGAAGTTGAGATGGATTTGGTGGAGGTAAACCCTACCGCTAAGCCCCCGGTTGTGAAAGTTATGGATTACGGACAATTTAAATATGACCAGGAGAAAAAAGCCCATAAGCAGAAGATGCAGCAAAAAAAGGTAGATACCAAAGGGATTCGCTTGTCAGTTAGGATCAGTAAGCACGATTATGTTTTTCGCCTGGAGCAAGCCAAGAAATTTTTTCAAAAAGGCCATAAATTAAAAATAGATTTAATACTTAAAGGCCGGGAAAGGGCTCACCCGGAAAAGGCGGTAGAGATTATTAATAAATTTGCAGCTGAGTTAGAACAAACCGAGGATTTAAACATACTTCGCGAACAGGACTTGACAAGACAGGGCGGACGTTTTACAATGGTACTGATAAATAAAGGAAAGTAATGCCAGTTATCAGGCTAATGCCTGTTTTTTATTTACAATAGTGTTAATTTGTTAGTATACGCGAATATACGATAAATTATTTATTCGCATGCTTGCCCGTCCGAAGCTTTAGCGGAGGCGGGTGCCCTATTCGTAGAGGGGCTTTCGCGAAGCGAAATAACTATATGCCTAAAATTAAAACTCACAAAGCAACCGCTAAACGCTTTACTATTACCAAAACAGGTAAAATTAAGCAAAGAAAGGCCGGACAAGACC
>JAGLNE010000066.1 GCA_023139655.1 Candidatus Parcubacteria bacterium | reverse complement strand
AAACATTAATGCCGTATAATTAATATGTCTAGAGTAAAAAGAGGAACCACTCACACCGCCAAACGAAAAAGGTTATTAAAACAAGTTAAGGGCTATAAGTGGGGCCGGAAAAATTTAATAAAACAAGCCAAAGAAGCTCGCGTTAAGGCCGGACAACACGCTTATGTTGACCGCAAGAAAAAGAAACGCACTACTCGCGCTTTGTGGCAGATCAAGATTGGCGCTTTTGTGCGCGAGCGCGGCCTTAGCTATTCCCGGTTTATTAATTTGCTAAAGAAAAATAAGATAGAGTTGGACCGAAAAATTTTAGCAGATTTGGCCGTAAACAACAAAAAGGTATTAGATAAGATCGTGGAAAAGGTTAAAAAACAATAGATTGTAAAAGAATCCGCGTAACATCCGCGCCTTGCTCCGCGCCTGTCCTGAGCTTGCCGAAGGGTTAAATCTGCGTAAGGGTCTATAGCAAAATACAGACTAAAATTTTTCAATATAGATATTCAAAGCTACTATTTTATACTTTAAAACATATGGAACTCTTAAATATTATTCAAGTTGGAATCGCGGTTTCACTGATGGTAGTGATTTTGATGCAGAATCGAGGAGGAGGCGTATCCGGTCTTTTTGGCGGCGGCGGCGAAGGCAATGTCTATGCCTCCAAACGTGGTTTAGAAAAGAAATTATTCTACGCCACTATTGTGCTTAGCGTACTTTTTTTTGCGATCTCTTTGGCCAACATCATAATGTAGGGCAACTTTATTAGTAATATAAATTGTGAACTCACTAAAATCATTTGCCAATAAAATACTTAGCTCCCCGCTCCGACTGGTGCAAAGAGCTAAAGGGTTATTGGGTCGAATTTTTTTGTCTAGGCCAAGTACTAGCAAAAAAAATAAAAAATATACAGAGAAACAACTGGAGATGGATCGCCGGTTGGTTTATAATTTGAGTAAAAAAAGAATTCCCAATTTTCGCCAGCTTAAGTATATCAAGAAATATTTAAGTCCTAAGGAATTATGGGCGATTCGATTAAGCTTTATAGTAATATTTTTATCAATTGTTTCCCTGGGTGTTTATTTTTATTTTAATAATTTGCAAGTCGTACCCGTGGCCGGCGGGGTCTATAGCGAGGGCCTGATCGGGTCTCCGAAATACATTAATCCTTTGTATTCGACAGTTAGTGATGTTGACAATGATTTAAGCCAACTGGTTTATTCCTCGCTATTTAAGCGTGGACCAAGTGGCGAGCTTGTTAATGATCTAATTAGCGAGTATTTAATTAGTGAGGACAACAAGGAATACACATTTAATATCCGTAGCGATGTTAAATGGCAGGATGGCACCATGTTAACAGCCGACGATATCTTGTTTACTTTTGCGGCTATCAAGGATAGCCAATATAAGTCTCCTCTTAAGCAAAGTTTTATTGGGGTAGAGGCTGAAAGATTGGGGGACTATAGCTTTAAGTTTATTTTGGCTGACACTTACGCGGCCTTTTTGGAACTGCTAACTTTTGGTGTATTACCGGCAAATCTGTGGGCGCAAATTCCGCCTGAAACCGCCTCTTTGGCAGAATTGAATTTGAAGCCGGTTGGCTCCGGCCTTTATCAGTTTGATGAATTGGTTAAAGATAAAAATGGGAATATAGTAGAGTACAGCCTTAAGGCTAATCCGGACTATTATAACACTCCGGCTCTGGTAGGTTTAAAATATTTGTTTTATCCGGATTTTGTCGAGGCCGTAGCGGCAATGAATGATAATTCAGTTGATGGCCTTAGCTATCTACCGTTGGACTATAGGGAGGATTTATTAACGCCCAAAGCTTATCATTTTTACAAATTGTATTTACCACAGTTGACTGTAATATTTTTCAATCAGGAGCATAATAAAACTCTGGCCGACAAGGCAGTTCGCCAGGCTTTGATTCACGCGCTTGATAGGAATGATATTATAAATAATTTTTTGGCAGGTGATGCTTATGTTGTTGATAGTCCGATACTAGCTAATAGTTTTGCCTATAACCCGGAGGTTAAGAAGTATGATTATAATAAAGCCAAGTCCGAGGAATTATTGGCCAGTGTTGATTGGAAGAAATTCAGTATAAGTGCTGAAGACATTAGCCAAGCGGAAGAGGATATAAACTCAGAGGAAGAAGACATTAGAACTAAGGCTGAAATTACCCTTGGCATGGGCGAAGGTGAATGGCGAAAAAAAGACGATAATTATTTAACTATATCGCTCAAAACAGTGGAGCGCAATGAGAACAGGGATATTTTGGAAGCAATAAAAAAATATTGGGAAGAAATCGGCGTTAAGACACTTGTAGAGATCTTGCCAATGACCAGAATTCAGAACGAAGTTATCAGGACCAGAGAATTTGACGCCTTGTTCTATGGCCAAATAGTCGGTGCTGACCCGGACCCTTATGCCTTTTGGCATTCGTCGCAAACCGGGGAGAATGGGTTTAATATCGCCAATTTTGCGGATAAAGTAGTGGATGAATTATTGGAAGATGCCCGGCTTAGCCTGGACCAGAGTTTGAGGCAAGAGAAGTATTTTGAGTTTCAAAATATAATTGCCGAAGAAGTGCCGGCAATATTTATGTACTCGCCGATCTATACTTATGTCCAGGCTAAGGATCTGAAAGGCTTTAATGTCACCAATATTCTTTTTCCCAAAGACCGGTTTGCCAATGTTAATGAATGGTATATTAAAACCGGCAAAAAATTAATTTGGCCGAATGACGGTAATTAAAAATTAAGAATTAAAAATTAAGAATTAATTTTTAACCTCTCACTATGAGAATTAGCCGGAGTGGCCCGCCTACGCTAAAGCTTCGGTGGGCAAGCCCGCTAGCTTTTATCAGGCCGATGTGGTGAAATTGGTATACACGCAGCGTTCAGGTCGCTGTGGGCTTCGGCCCGTGTGGGTTCAACTCCCACCATCGGCACATAATAAAACTCTTATAATTAAATAATATTAAATAATCAGGCAGAGATTTTACTGTTATCTGTTATCTGCTGTCTGCTATCTAAAAAAACATGATTACAAAATATAAACCAAAAAATCAAACACAAAGGACTGCTCAGAGGCGAAGACCACCTCAGAGTGTTCGTAGAGGTCCAATGCCTCAAGCAAAAGTAATTACCCAGCAGGGCAAATTACGGGTAATGGTCTTGGGCGGCCTGGAAGAGGTCGGGCGCAATATGACGGTCATTGAATATGATAAAGAAATTATCATTATTGATATGGGGCTTCAATTCCCGGAAGAAGATATGCCCGGGATAGACTATATTATCCCTAATATCGCCTACCTGGAAGATAAGGCTGACCGCATTAAGGGTGTAATAATCACCCATGGGCATATGGATCATATTGGAGCAATTCCCCACATCATCGGCCGGATCGGCAACCCGATAATGTTTACCGGCAAATTGACCGCCGGGCTTATTCGCAAGCGCTGCGAAGAACATCGGCAATGTCCGAAATTAAATATTTCGGAGATTAACGAGGCCAGCAGTTTAAGTCTGGGTAGGAATTTTAAGGTTGAATTTTTGCGGGTTAACCATTCAATTCCCGACTCATTCGGCATAATCATTAAAACTCCTTTAGGAACAATTGTTCATACCGGGGACTTTAAGATCGATTACTCGCCGGTCAATGACACTCCGGCTGATCTTAACCGTATTGCCCGTCTGGGTAGTGAAGGTATAATGCTTATGATGTCTGATTCAACTGATTCAACCCGTCCCGGTTATCAGGTTTCTGAGTCTTCAATTGGTGATGAGATGGATAAGATATTTGAAAAGATCTACGGGCGTATAATAATCGGTACTTTCGCGTCCCAATTAAGCCGGATCCAGAAGATTTTTGATTTGGCCAAAAAACATGGCCGTAAAATATATCTCCAGGGCAGAAGTATGAATAATAATGTGGAGATCGCCCACCAGATCGGTTATCTTAAATTCCATCCCGGGGTATTGATTCACGACGCTGACCTTAGGCGCCTACCGGATAAGAAAATTATTATTCTTGGCACTGGCGCTCAGGGTGAGAGCAATGCTTTTCTTAGGCGCGTGGTGAACCGCGAACATAAGACGATCCAGCTTAAAAAAGGTGATACAGTTATTTTTTCTTCATCGGTTATTCCCGGAAATGAGCGTACTATTCAGAGTCTTATGGATATGGTGGTCCGGCAAGGCGCGCGCGTGATCCATTATCAAATGATGGACGTACATGCCGGCGGACACGCCAAACAGGAAGATTTGAAATTAATGATGCGCCTCCTTAAGCCGAAATTTTTTATTCCGATTGAGGGCAGCCATTATATGTTGCAGGCCCATGCCGACTTGGCAATGCAGGTAGGAATTCCTGAGGCCAATATTTTTATCCCAGATAATGGGCAGGTGGTAGAGATTGAGCGTGCCGGCAAGCAAGTAATAGGTAAATTAACAAGCGAAAAAGTACCGGCCGATTATGTTATGGTGGACGGCCTGGGCGTGGGCGATGTTTCTAATATAGTTCTTCGCGACCGGCGGGTGATGTCAGCCGACGGCATGATCGTGGCCATTGCTACGATTGATTCCAAGACCGGGGAGCCGATCGGCAATCCGGATATAATTTCGCGTGGCTTTGTCTATATGAAAGAGAATCGCAAGCTAATAGAAGATACGCGTATGAAAGTCAAAAAAATAGTGAAAGACCATGATTCGCGTACGCCGGCAGACTCGGATTTTATTAAGAACAAGATTCGCAACGAAATAGGGTCATTTCTTTTCTCCAAAACCAAGCGCCGCCCCATGGTGTTGCCGGTGGTGATAAAGGTTTAGAATATTTATTTGTATGTTGATTAATGGTATAATATGTCCAGACAAGTGATAGGGCGAATATAAAGTAAATTTTATGGAGAAATCAAGATTTATAAAAATATATTCAAATTTGCCGATCCGCTTAAGAGATGAAATTGTTTTAGTTGTAAATTATCAAGATAAAAAACAGCCGATCACCTGGAATGTGGCCTATGTTGAGATAAGCAATAATACCGAGCTTGGGAAAACAATATATAATGAACTTATTAAAATGGAAATTATATAGTCTTAAAGCAGGGATTTATGACCACTAAAAAAGAAAATGAAAATAAGCAGGAAGTGGAGTTTGACGAGAACGTAAAAGAGCTTGTTAAATTAAGGCTATGTTCTATGCCAGAAGATGTCAGTATGTCTATCGGCTCAGAGGGGCAGTTTACCAGGGATGAGTTGATCGCGCATATTGAAAAAGGAGACGAAATCGGCAATAAGGTAATTAAAATAGAGATTGAGTTTTTGAAATCATTTAAAAAAGGCGATTTTTATGAGTCTGAAATTATTAGCGACCAGGCCGTCGCATGATATTACAACTTATTTTATTTCGGCTTGGTGCAAGGAGGTTGTTGATTTTGCTAAAAGCCGAAAGTATGAGGTATTTGACCTTAAGAAGAGGAAGGCCAATAGGAAGGAAATAACCAGCCGTTTGAAAAAGTTAAAGCCGGATTTTGTGATTTTTAACGGGCACGGAAATGAATATGTCGTGGCTGGCCATAACGATGAAGCGTTGATTGAGGCTGGCGTGAATGAAGCGATATTGAAGTCAAAGATTATTTACGCTTTGTCATGTCGATCCGCGGCGAATTTAGGCCCGGCCAGCATTAAAGCCGGCGCCATTGCTTATATCGGCTATTCAGCCGATTTTATATTTTTTCATCGCAAGAAGACAATATCCAGGCCGCTTAATGATAAAGTGGCAAAATTATTTCTTTATCCGTCAAATTTATTAACGATGTCAATTCTTAAGGGCAATGAATGCAAGCAGGCATGTGAAAATTCAAAAAAATATATTAATAGGAATGTGCATAGATTATTAGCCAGTGACGCATCAACCGAATCCAGTTTATATGCCCGGTATCTGTGGTGGAATATGAAAAATCTTAAATGTTTGGGAGATAAAAAGGCTAAGTTATTATAATAATGTGATAATAAAAAGACAGGCATCATAGCTTGTTTTTTTGTTGAAAATTTTTTTAAAGCAAGATTTTATGAAAATTTTATACTTTCTTTATACTTTCTTCATATTGTTTTTGCTAAAATAAAGAATACGTTGTAAGATGCAAATATATCAGGAGGTTAATTAATGAAATTATCTAAGAATATGTTTAAAAAGGCTATTATTCGCATATTGGCAATAACATTTGTTATGTTTATTGCCATTTTTTTATTTAATAGTAAAGAGGTTAAAGCCGATACATATTTTAGCGACCAAGGCCTGGGCAACGGTATCTGGACCGTGGCCAGCAGCACATATATTATATCCGGTACGGTAATAATTCATGGCAATCTGGTAATAGAGCCGGGCGTGGTAGTTAAGTTTAATACTGACGCTACTTTGGAAATTCGCGGCAGCTTGTTGGCTGAAGGCACGCCATCCAGGAAAATAGTTTTTACCTCTCTTAGGGATGACAGTTATGGCGGCGACACTAATGGCGACGACGAAGCCACTCTGCCGGTTATGCGTGATTGGGCAAATATTTATTTTGTTGGCAATAGCAGCGGACACATGAAGGATACAATAATTAAATATGCCAATACTCTTGATGTAAGAACCCCGGGGTTTTTAATAGAAGACAGTTTGATCCAAAATAATTATGTTGGGCTTTATTGTCATAGAATTAATACCCCTTTTGGTATTAAAAATAATGAATTTTTAGATAATGATTACGGAGTTTATTCCCAGAGAGCTAAATTTATTTTGGAAAATAATACGATCAACGGCGGGATCAATTCGGTTTACGCGGACGACTCTGATGATTCAGCTATTTTAAATAATACATTTTTAAATACCCTGGACTGGCCAATAGTTATCACCGCGAATTCAGCCAATATAAACATTGAAGCAAATAATTACCAGACAAACAAAAAAGGCATATTAGTCAAATCAGGATATATAAGAAGTAATTCAACCTGGCAGGCAAATGCACCGTATGTGATTGATAATATTGAAATAGACGGCATAAAAGGGCTTGCTATTCCCGGGACAAGGAAGTTAACTATTGAGCCGGGTGTGATAATCAAATTTACTTCTGGCGCGTCGCTTACTGTTACGCATGACAATATGGCCAGAGGAGGAATGCTTGACGCCATAGGCACAGAAGAGGACCCGATTATATTTACTTCGCTTTATGATGATGAATATGGTGGTGATACAAACGGGGACGGCAACGCGACTACTCCAACAAAGCGTGATTGGGAGTCTATATATTTAAAGCCATTGTCCACGGGGATCATAAAGAACGCGATAATCAGGTATTCCGCGTCCATAACCGTGGAGCGCGCTTATTACGCGGAGTTAAAAGATAATTTAATAGAGGATAGTTTTATTGGCCTTTATAACAATAATACTTCTTCTTTAGTGCGTGGCAACACTTTTCGCAATAATGATTATGCTGTCTATGTTTATCAGGGGTCGCCGAGTATTTATTTGAATAATTTTGTTAATAATGTTATTGCTAACATTACTATAGAGCGAACAACTACGGTTAACTTAAGTACCTTAGATGAATACAGTTATCTTTATAACGGCAATAGGCACAGAAGCAGGCTGGGGAATTATTGGAGCAGTTACACAGGCGCGGACAATGACTCAAACGGCATCGGCGACACACCCTTTGCCACTACCACAGCCACAGACGAGTTTCCGTTGATGATGGAGGTGGAGAATTATACTGACTTATCTACTTCTACCCCTCCAGAAAAAAATCCGGTTATTATTGTACCGGGGATAATGGGGAGTTATTTGTATGATCAAATTGGCGAAAAAGTTTGGCCAGATATTAATAATATGACGTCTGATCCTTGGGATTTTCATCTTAATAAAATGATTTTATCAGAAGATGGAGCTCCAGTAGGAAATTCAATTTTTATTCCAGACGATATTTTTAGGCAAATTTTAAATAAAGATTTTTTCCAAGGTTTAATTACAGAATTAGAAAATCAAGGATATGAAGAAAATAAAAATTTGTTTGTGTTTCCTTATGATTGGCGTTTAGATGTTTCTAGGCTTGCCGGTCAAAATGCCACAGGCAATAATAATTTAGCATATAAAATTCAGGAAATTAAAGATAATACCAACGCGGAAAAAGTAGATATAATTGCTCATTCTTTAGGTGGTTTGGTAGCAAAAAAGTATATTTATTATTTTGGCACTTCGTCAGTAGATAAATTTATAGATATTGGAACTCCTCATTTAGGTGCGCCAAAAGCATTTAAAATATTACAGTACGGAGATAATTTAGGTTTTGAATTTGCAAACAAAGAAATTTTAAATCCGGATAGAGCTAAAACAATTTCTCAAAATTTTCCTTCTATCTATCAGCTTTTACCAAGTCAAAATTATTTTGATGAAAACGATGATGATTATGCTTACTATGTTTATGATATGCATGATTTAGATAATAATGATATTAAAGGCAGATTAGACTATAATCAGTCAATAGAATTTATGGAAAATACTGGCAGGAATGAATATTTGTTAGGATTTAATGATACTTTACATAATGAGATAGATGATTATTCCCCGCAACAAGACAATATACCCACTTTTAATATTATTGGCTGTGGCAGCCCAACAATCGGTCAGATATTTGTGATGAACAAAGAAAAGTCAGGCGGATATGAGTATGGATTAAAATATATAAATGGAGATTCTACAGTACCGCTTAGAAGCGCGGAACATTTAAAAGCTGCCAGTACTTATTATTCAAACGAAACAGGGCATGCATATTTACCAAGCGCTAACGGGATAAGGCAACTTGTAGTTTCCATCCTTAAAGACACACAACAAGGTTTTAGTTTTTCAGATTATGGATCTTTAAGCCAGACAGATAATATCTGTTTATTTAGCGGAACACAAATCAGTTTTCACAGCCCAATTGAGCTGCATGTGTATGATGAAAATAATAATCATGTTGGCCCAAACGAGAATGGTGATATTGAGATGGGGATTGAAGGAGCTCAGTATGATATTATTGAAGACAATAAATTTGTTTTTTTGCCGCTAGGACAGACTTATAATATTGTTGGTAAAGCAACAGACACAGGATCTTTTAACGCCAGAATTCAGAATATTAATAATAATCAATATGAGCAGACTGTTTATTATAATGAAATACCAATAAAAACAACAGAAGCACAAGCTGAATTTACAATTAGCGATGAACAAACAGAGTATGTGATACAGATTGATCAGGATGGAGACGGAGACTATGAATCTGAAATTGATCCAAGCTCAATTTTAAACGAGCAAGAATCACAGGACTTAATAAAGCCGGAAACAATTATTAATATTTCAGGAACAAAAGTAAATGATAACTGGGTTGCTCCTATTGAGATAGAATTAATCGCTCAGGATAGTGAAAATGGTTCAGGAATATTAAAAACAGAATATAGTCTGGATAATAAAGAAACATGGATAGAATATCAAGAACCGTTTACCATATTAGACCTTGGCACCACCACTATTTTTTATTCCTCTACAGACAGAGCCGGAAACAGGGAAGAAAATAACACAGAAATTATAGTGATTACAGAAATAACAATAGATACCACAATCCAGGACATAGAACAAGCGTATCAGGATGGAGATATTACTAAAACATGGGTAAAGGATAGCCTTGTGTTTAGACTGAATTCATTACAGAAATATATTGATAAATGCAATGACAAAGAAATATGTGAAAGAGTAATAAAATTAAGATATAATGCGATTCTTATGTCTTTAAATTGTTATTATGCAAGAGGATGGGTTAATAATCCAGG
>JAGLNE010000065.1 GCA_023139655.1 Candidatus Parcubacteria bacterium | reverse complement strand
CATGAAAATCTGGTTTGGGATATGAAAGTGGCCATTGCGCGATTCTATACAAATAATTTGAGTGAAGAAGTTAAGAAAGGACAAATTGCCAAACTTGAATCGGGCTGGATTCCAAACGGCCAGAAATTCGGCTACAAAACCATTGGCGAGAAAGGACATAAAATCCAAGTCCCGGATGAAAAATTTAGCCCGTTTATCAAACGGGCTTTTGAGCTTTATAATTCCGGCAATTACACTGTTACCAGGTTAACTAAAACAATGCAAAAAGAGGGCATGAAAAACAAGAGCAATAAACCAATTGGCCGGAGTACGCTGCACGCCATGCTATCCGATCCATTCTATTACGGGGTTATCCTTTGGAATAATGATGAATATAAGGGCAAGCACGAGCCGATCATAACAAGAGAATTATTTAATAATGTTCAAAGCCAAATGAAAAGAAAATACAAAGTTGGGCAAATCAAAATACATAACCATACTTTCAAGGGTTTGATTAAATGCGGTGATTGCGGTTGCCTTATCACCTGGGAAACGCAAAAGGGCCACCACTACGGACGTTGTAAAGGCTTTAAGCCGTGTAATGAAAAAGGTTATATCCGGCAGGAGGAAATTGAGAAAACATTAATGGAGAGTTTTGAAAAAATAAAGCCGAGAAGTGATAAAGTATTGAACTGGATAAAAAAAGCGCTCAAGGAGGCGCACAAAGACAAGCAAGGCTATTCTGCCAGTGCAAGAGAGAATCTAAACAAGAGCCGTGAATTGATTGAAAACAGAATGGATAAAATTTATGATGACAAGATTGATGAAGTTATTACGGTTGAATATTACAAGAAAAGATTCAAGGAATATGCTAGGCAAAAAGAAGATATTCTGGACCAGCTCAACAAAATGGAAAATAATATCAAGAATTATTACGAGGTGGGCGTTGAAATTCACGACTTAGCCTACAAGGCCAGAGAGCTGTATATGAGCGAGAAAGCGACCGCGGACGACAAGAGGACGCTTGTAAACAAAATATTTGCCAGCTTGAAGCTCAAGGACAAAAAACTGATTGCCAAATATACTCCGGCTTATCAATTTTTATCCGAATGGATGCCCAAGCTAAACGTCACTTCCGAACTCCTAAAACAGGGCGAAGAATACAGAAAAACAGGCGCTTTCGCGCCTGCTTGTCCGGTTTTGCTCCCGGGGTCGGATTCGAACCGACGACCAATTGGTTAACAGCCAACTGCGCTACCGCTGCGCTACCCGGGAATTATATTCAATTATCAATTAATCAATTACGAATTACGAATTGATATGTTTATTACCAGATTCTTGCCCTGACCTTGCGTCAGAGCTACCCTTGTCCACCATAGCTTTAGCGACGGTGGGCGGGAATAATTGATTGTTAATTTACGTTTATTTTTAAACATAAAACCTGCCTTTTGGCAGTGTTTATATAATAAATTATTCTTATGATTTAGTCAAATTGAAAGGAAAAAATACGCTTGACAAAATAGTGTAAAAATGATACTTTATTTACTTATTAGTACATTAAATAAGAATAAAAAAAACAAACATAATACTAAATTAATTGCAAAAAAGGAGGTAGTACATTGGAAAAAGAAAAAGCAACGCAAGAAAACATTGATAAAATGTTGGAAGATTTTAATAAAAAGAAACAGCTGAGGGGAGAAAAATTAAAATTTGAGGGAGTAGGAAACAAGGATGTTTATAACCCCACTGCCCCTTTTGAGTATCACGGAAAACGGTATCTCATCGGCAGGGTTGAATCGCCTGATAAGCAAACTGATTCTCAGAGTATATTCTTCAAGGAAGAAGACGGCGTTTGGCGCCAGGTCAAAGGCATACCACCCCTGGATTTACAGGATCCGTTTTTTACTCAAATCGATGGGGAGCTTATCGTTGGCGGCGTGAAGGTTTTTCCAAGAGAGCCGACTCCAGAAAATCAGGATGAGTTGAGTTGGTTAACTGTTTATTATCGCGGAACCGATCCCGCTAATTTAGAGGAGTTTGCCCAAGGTCCTGAGCACATGAAAGATCTCAGGATAATTAAATTGCCTAATAGCAAAATTGGTGTATTTACTCGCCCGAGCTACATTCAAACCCGTCCCCAAGACGGAGTTGGTGGCATGATTAAATATACTGAAATTGATTCTCTTGAAGATTTGACGATTGAAAATATCAATAAGGCGGAAATCATCGATGACCTGTTTACCAAAAACGAATGGGGTGGCGCTAATGAACTTTATTTACTTGCGAATGGTTGGGTTGGTATTTTAGGACATATCGCCAGATATAACGAGAAAGGCGATAAAGAGTATTATGCTATGACATTTGAATTTGATCCGCAAACCAGAGAAGTAAGCAACAAAAAAATTATAACTGTCCGCGATAATTTCCCTAAAGGGAAAAAGAAATCAATAAAATCCGGGAAGAAAAAAAGCGATGATTATTTGGGGAATATTTTTTACCCCGGAGGCATGGTCATGGGAGAAAATGGCATGACCGAATTGTATGGGGGTTTGAGCGATTCCGAAGCCGGAAAAATCACAATAGAATATCCCTTTTCATCTCAAAAACGCACTCTCACCTGACGCTTAATAAATATACAGTTACGAATTTAAGGAGTCAAGATAAATAATCTTACCTCCTTTGAACAAAGTAATTGACAGGGTTTTGCAAGATCCTGTCTAAAATTATTTATATCGTGGTTTCTCAATAAAGGAGGAACCACGGTATTTTTTTAAACAGGTTGTTTTGGTTTTATTAATAATAGATCATGCGGCTTTTTTTATACCTTTTTTTAGTATAATTCTTGTAGTATAATGTAGATATGAAAAACATTAAGGACAATGAGCCTTTGAGCAGCTTAACGCATTTGATCGGGTTTATACTCTCGATCGCCGCTCTGGTGCTAATGATAGTGATGGCCGCTAAATACAGCACTGCCTGGCATATAGTTTCGTTTTCTATTTTTGGAGCGAGCTTAATTTTGCTTTACCTGGCCAGCACTGTTTATCACTTTGTGCCTAAATCCAATAAACATAAAAATACATTCCGAAGAATAGATTTATCTTTCATATTTGTTCTGATTGCCGGCACTTATACGCCAATCGTTCTGGTCCCTTTAAGGGGAGCTTGGGGCTGGACAATTTTTGGCATTGTCTGGGGGATAGCCCTTATTGGAATAATTATCCAAATTTTTAAAATCAAGTTTAAGGCCTGGTCAATGATCGCCTTATATATTTCTATGGGCTGGATTGTGGTAATTGCTTTGCCGGTTTTACTGAATTCATTATCCAGGGCAAGCTTTGCCTGGTTGTTGGCTGGTGGTATATTATATACGCTCGGGGTTATATTTTTGGTTTTAGATAAGGTATTGCCTCGTCATCGTTGGTTTGGCATGCACGAGATTTTTCATGTTTTCGTTTTAGCCGGAAGCTTTAGTCATTTTTGGTTAATGTATAGATATATCGTATATATCAACTAAAAAATAGAAAAGAAAAACTTTGATTTTATATTGGGGTTTTTATAACGCGAATGATAATAAAAAACAGATCAGTAGTGGTCTGTTTTTATTATCCCTACGTATAATTAATAATTTAAGAAATTATCTTTTTAGTGCAATTTTTACTCCCGCAATTGCATCTAAAACCTACTTTGTTTTCGTACTTTGTATAATTAGAGGTTAATTCTTCACCGCGTTTAATATTTCTGAGGGCGATATCACAATTATCGCCGGGAATAGTATTAGCCTCGCAAGAATGGTTAGCATAGCGCTCTGGGGCTTGCATTAAAATATATTTGTTCTTCCCGCTGGGATAAATATAATGCTTTTCTTCTAAGGGCAGTTTTTCTACCTCTCTTCTGGAAAGCTCTTTACTTATCTGCCATTTCATTACGACTTCGCCTTTTTTGAAGTCCTTATTCGCAAATATACCCTTTCCCGCTATTTTTGATTTTTTTACAATTAAATCTTTAGACATACTTAAATAATACCATATTGCAAATGATAAACAAAACAGTATAAGTCAATAAATATTAGCTAGTTAAACACAACAAAACAGCCGACCCCTTCTTATTAAATTAAATATAAAATAAGTTATTATTCACAGAAATCTGCTAGTTTAAGCAGTTTTTTTGTTTTGTGCTATTGACAAAATATTCATAATATGTTAGTATGCAAGATTGTTAAAAATAACAAATATTATGTTAAAAATAGATAAAAGATTAATTCAATCTGGCGTTATTGCAATATTTTGCGTAAGCTTAGTATTGCTACTTGGTCAATTAGCTGCAATTAAAGTAATTGAGACTAAAAACAAGCAAAACCTTGAAGCCACTGAGGTCATGGAAGTGGTTCATCCTAAAGAAATTATTTATGTGGTTAAGAAGGGTGATTCAGTCTTTCGGATCGCGCAAAAGTACAAGGTTCATCGTTACCAGATCCGGACGTGGAATAATATAGATACCAATAACTATATTTATCCCGGCCAGCAATTAATAATCAAGCAAGTTGATTATGAGCCGATTGAAGGTTTGGCCAGTTGGTATGGCCCGAATTTTCATGGGCGAAATATGGCCAATGGGGAAGTATATGATATGCACGATATTGTCGTGGCGCATCGCACTTTGCCGCTCGGTCAGAAGGTTATTATTACTAACCTGGAAAACGGCCGTTCAATCGTCGCACCGGTACTGGACCGCGGTCCTTATGTTAAGGACAGCCAGGGTAATTATACCCGCGAGATCGATCTCTCTTACGCGGTAGCGCAGAGACTGGGTACAATCCAAAAAGGCGTGGTTTCCGCTCGGATAGAGCCGATAAACGAGCCTTTACCGCAGAGTTAATTTTTTTGAATTATAAATACCATCCTTACAAGTTTAGAGGGTGGTATTTTGTTTGACTTGAGTCAGCTATTTTGTTAGGATAGGGTAAATAAATAAAAATGAATGTAAACAAAAAAAGGAGGAAAAGAATAATGGGAATAGAAACTGAACTGACGACTATTGATGGTCAACCAAACGAGCAAGAAGAGGTGCTGTTAGCAAAGTGGGATAAAGAAAATAAAACAAGAAAAAGAATCTCCTGGAAAAACACTACAACAGGGGATGTAGTTCATTTGCTGATTGAGCACGTTAGCCAAGAGGAATATAAGATATTGAAAAGGAGAGAATATGTCGCAAAATAAAATGGCAACGATTGAGGAGATTCAGAACAGAAAAAAGCTTGAGGAAAAAATGGCTTATACTGAGTCAATAAAAAATTTTTTAAACATAGCAGTTTTAGCGGAATTAGTTACCATGAAGGATATCGGTAAATGTATTTATACTGATCCGAAAAATAAGACCGCTAAGATCGTTAGCGCAAAAGAGCTGTTAGAAATTGACTCAAGATACGTTGGTAATTGGTACTGTATAAGAAAGTTTGCTGTAAATTCGTAAATAATCAGAAGGAGGGAGGGAGAAAATGAGTGAGACAATTAAAATTTTTGATTTTACACTCTCGAACACTAAGCATCTTGGTGGTGAGATAGAGGCTGAGTCCTTAGAAGATGCTCAAAATAAAATGGCAGCCAAGATTTGCTTGCTGGGCATAAGTTGGAAGGAGTCGTTAAAACGTGCCAAGGAAGCAAAAGTGAAAATTAGTAGTAAAGAGTAAATATCTTTGCTCTCCTTAAAGAAACAATTGCCGAGGACAGACACAACAGTCCTCGGTATTTTATTTGCTTTTTGTGTTTGACCCCGCATCATCTGTGTGGTGCGGGGTTGACTAATATCAGCTGTTTTGTTAGGATGGGGAAAAGGATATTTTAAATAAAGCTGGGTTTAAAAACCCAGCCTAACGAAAAATATATGAATAACGCGGGAAAACTGGCGCTAGCCATTGGAGCAGTTGTTGTACTTGCTTCGGCTGGTGTTTTTTTAATAATGAATCAAGGAGGGGATAATAGTGGAGGAGAATCTGGAATTGACGTTAGTAATACGCCTTGCGATGGGATTGGCGCGGCTCGGACGGCCGTGGATAATGAATATAACGCGAGTGTAGAGGCCGCTAATAAGGATTATAAAGAAGCGATGGAGGCGGCTAGTGACACTTATTGGGAGAATTATAGAGATTATGAAACAGAGAAAAACGCTTGCGAAACCAATGCTTTAATGGCTGATCCGTGCGTAGAGCACTTTGAACGCGCCAGCGCGTTAGCCAAAGAGATTTTGGACAATATTGACTCCGGTTATGACGAGGCCAAGTCAGCTGAGCGGGACCAGGCTAAGGAAGACTGGGAAAAATGTAAAAAAGATCCGCCGGAAGAAGACACTTATGAAGGAAAAATGGCTAAGTGTGCAGCCGAGTTTGCCTCGGCCGTGGCCTTGGCCAAAGATTTGCGTAATCAGACAGAAGCTAATGCCTTAAGCGCTCTTAGTGACGCGCTTGATAAGGCGGATGAGGCAAAAGCCAGTAAACATGCTACCTTGGACGCAATTGCCGAGATTTGTAATATTCCACCGCCCAAGACAGAGATGACGGCTGGCGGTATTACAACCGGTAGCACCGGCACAGTGGTTGAGTCTGGTAATCCGGCTTGTAGTGGTAATTTCACCGGTCATGACCCGGATATTCAACAGGAAATTGACCGTTTACAAAATTTACTGGCGCAGGCCCAGACTGGTGGTAAAACCGAAGGCTTAGGCGGCACTAACCAACTAAGTGCCAAAATTACCCAGCTGCGCGCTGACATGACGACCGGTCCGCGCAAATGTACTAGTGACTCGGATTGCGGCGACACCACCAAGGTCTGTTGCTCCGAAACTCAGGTTGGCTGGGTAGTCTGCTCCGGTGGAGGGTGCGGCACCGAAACCGAGGACTGCGATGAGGACGAGACTTGCTCCGGTAAACCGGCCGAGTGCGTCTCCGGCGCGGAAGGGGCTGAATCAGCGGGAATTGAAATTAGCCGTACCTTTATCAAGGGCGCTACTTGTAACCCCAGCCTTCAAATGATTAATTTACGGCCCAAGGATGAGAATTCAGCGCGCTACGAAATAGTCGGTAATGTGCCGGAGTGGCTGAATTTTGACAAGGTTGGCGGGGCACTGCCACAAGACGTATTAGTATCTATTAACTGTGATATCACCAAAACCGAAGGGACTTATACCGGGGAGGCAAGCATAACAATTTATGACAAAGATGATAATCTTATCAATACTATCCCGATTAATGTGACTATAGAAGTCGTGCCTTCCATCTTGGAAGATGATGATTTGACCGAGACAACCGGCGGTGATATTGATTTGATTGATCCTGAGGAAGAAGCCACTACCAATGACCCGGAGGAGGTAATAATTGAAGATGATGAGCCGGAAAAGCAAGTATCAGTCGGGCCGGGGACGATAAACTTTACCTATGACCATGCTAATCCGACCTGCCCTTTGCCGATTACGCCGCTTAATATTGACGGACCCAGCGGCGCCACCTACGAGATAAATGTCAATTTCCCGACCTGGCTTTATATTCCTGGCTCTAAGTCCGGCCAATTGCCAACAACAGTAGAGATGCAATTCCCTTGCCGCTTGGACAAGTACGAGAACCAAAACCAAAGCTTTACGATTCCGGTTATTGTGACAACCCCGGACGGCGAGAAGAAAACATATACAGCGGATGTTAACGGCACGTTTAAGAATTTCTAAAGATTTGACATAGAAAGAATAAAGGCTAATCGCTTAAATGGCGATTAGCCTTTTCGTTTGCTTTGGCCAGCTTATAAGTAGAATATTGACATTTAGGCTAATTTTAAGTAATGTCTATATACAATCAAAAAACAAAGATAAAGTTTATAGCTCTTAACAATTTATGGAAGGAGGAACAAAAAATGAAATACGTATTTTCTGATAATGGTGGTTATGGGAAAGTGGGAGAAATCCCCAGAATTTGGGTAAGCGAACAGGATAAGTTACCGCCTTTTGAATATTTATATTCAATCTCTTTAGGTTCATGCTACCGCGAGAAGCTTGCTCGCACTATGCTAAAACTAGTCTGGCAAGTAGATGAGGGGGTTATTATCATTGCATTACAGCAGATAAAAAGTATTTGGACGCGAACTGGCTTAAAGGCAAATCTTGAGATGGCCGAGAAACTGATTGATTGGATTATAAATTACAATCCGCAAACCCAGTGGAATGAGGAATTTTTTCCAAGTAAAGCGTGTAGCAAGGTGTCAACGTCGCAGGCAGTAAAAAATGTGGCAGAGCAGGTGTCGGAAGAAGTAAAGAATATGATAGAGCAGGTAATAACCTGGAAACATACAATTTCCCGTTTTAAAGATTATTTACCACGCCAAGGATATCAATCCAAAATTTCTAGCAACAAGTATCTTTTACCGATTAGCTACGTTAGATTTGACTCGCATGGATCTGATAGCACTATGTTGGCGGGCCTGAAAGAGATGTTAAGTGAGCTCAAGGTAGATCTGGTTGAACCCCATTGGGTGAATACTTATAACGTAGAGTGGAATATTCCAGAACGCAATATGATCATCACCCTGCCTCATGGCCTGTCAAGTAAGGAAGTAGCTGGCTTCCTTGGTTACAGAGAAGAATATTATAGATATTATAAAGAACAATTGAAAAGAGCAACTTTGCGAAGAAGTGCCGATAAAGAAAAGAAAATACGAAACCAAGAAAAACTAGCCGCGCTTAAGCAGGAGCTACAACAGAAATTGCTCTGCTAAAATGATTTTTTAGAGAAGGGGTTCTTTTTTACAGGAACCCCTTTATTTATTTTCGGGTTTACCAGAAGGTTAATATTTGCTAAAATTAAAGATAGATTAATTATTTACACTTATTTTATGTCAACTTTACTTTGGATAATACTCGCGACCGTGGCTATGAGCGCGGTTTCTTTGGTTGGGGCCTTGGCCTTGGTGCTTAAAGAGAATATCTTAAAAAGGATAATTAAACCTTTAGTGGCTTTTTCCGCCGGCTCGCTACTCGGTGGCGCGTTTTTTCATCTTTTGCCTGAGGCCCTGAAAGAATCCGGCGAGGTTATTAAAATATTCGTTATTTTGCTTATTGGTTTTGCCATATTTTTTCTGCTTGAGCAATTTATTCATTGGCACCACTGTCATCGCCTGCCCTCGGAGCATAAGCATCCAGTAACATATTTAATTTTAATATCTGATGGAGTGCATAATTTTCTTGACGGACTGGCCATTGGTGCCGCTTTTGTCATTGATGTTCGTTTGGGTCTGGCCACGACTCTGGCTATTGCCATGCACGAGATTCCGCAGGAGTTGGGGGACTTTGGCATTTTGATTCACGGCGGTTGGAAAAAAGCCAAAGCGCTTTTGTTTAATTTTTTCTCCGGC
>JAGLNE010000064.1 GCA_023139655.1 Candidatus Parcubacteria bacterium | reverse complement strand
TATATTGCCGCCTCAGACCTGATCCCGGAAATCAAACATCACGACCGTGCCGGTCGGAATGTTTTGCATTTCCTGGCCTTTGTTCTTGGAATCGGGTTTATGTATTTGATTTTGTTTATTGAAATATGATAATTAGGAGGATGGGCAAAACCGAGCGCATTTTTAATTTTTTGATTATTTTCGCTGTTTTGGTTTGGTTGGTCTCCTGGTATCAGTTGCGTGAATTGCCTGATTCCAGCACGATTCAGCCGGAAGTAAATACCGCGCCAACGCAGGCCAAAACCGAGCGCATGCCTTTTACTTTTAATTATCGTGATACTGATTACCGGGTAGTGCCGCTGGCTGATTATAAGTTGCAAGGTTTGATTGTAACGCATAACAATATTAACGCCTGGTATAATTATTATCATGATAAGGATTCGGTAAATTTAAAAGATATTTGTGTTATTTGGGGGGAGAATATTGCTGATAATATTTATCAGAAGATGAAATTCAAAAGCGGGGAGTGGACTTGCTATTTTGAATCATGGGACTCTGACACCTGGCGTGTTTTTGACCCAAATAAGCTCTCCAATAATCATCTCCTAGCTAAGGATTTAAGCCTGCAAAAAAAGATTAGGAATTTGAATATTGGCGATCAGGTTTATCTGGAAGGCATGCTGGTTAGCTACGGCAAGGCTGGTCTGGATGAGAAGTATTATCGCGCCAGCTCCATGTCCCGGACAGACAGCGGCAATCATTCCTGCGAAACTTTTTTCGTGGAAAAGCTGGAAGTCATCAAAGCCGGCAAGCCGAATTGGCATATTGCTAAAGAGGTGAGTAAATATTTATTTTTATTAATAATTATATTAAAGATATTACTATTTTTCGTAAGCCATCGTAAGGTATTGTTTTCCAGAAAAATTAATTATATTATTTAATCGCCTAGGACTAAAGACCTAGGCGGATTTGTTGGATATAATAACATTAATTCGGCCCATGGGTTTACCCATAGGCGTTTTTTTATGGTGGAATTTGGTTGGGTAGGGGAGATAGGGTATAATAGAAATTACAATTGAATAATAGAGCTTACGCTTGTGGATAAGTGCTAGGTAGTTTTGTTGTTGGTAAAAAAATGTAATAATTGATAAAAATTTGTATTAGAAATTGGTTAAGTCTTAGCCAATTTTTTTTATTTTTTAAATATAATTATAATAATTTGATAAAATAGGCTGTTTATACTATAATAATGGTAATACTATAGCACTATAGTATTATAGTGTTGCGGTGGCGAAGAAACGTGGTTTGACCTATCGGTCAAAGCGGCACTACCCCTCGACAAGCTCGGGACAGGCGAATGCCGCACATGCGAATAAATAATAAAAAACAAAAAGAACATAAAAACCAAAAGACTTAATTAAATTATTATCTAGCTCCCCATGCTAGGAAAAACAAACCTTAAGCATTTTGGTGTTGGTTTTTTGATAGTAGTTTTGCTATTGACGTTTTTTAATATTCCAACAAGCATAGCGGCATACTCCAACGTGTCTGACACGATTTCTGACTCGCAAGTGTCTATTGCTGCCAACCATGTTATAACATTTACCACGGCCAGTGATATTGGCGCTAATGGTTATTATGAAATTACTTTTGCCCAGGAATACGGCGATGTTAAAGAGGCCTCATGCTCCGGTCCAAATGTTACAGTTTCTACCACTACCGAAACTGTACGCTGTACTTACTCGGTTTCGCCCGGCGCTGCTACTACTACCACTATTTATGTTAACAATATTACAAATCCTCCCTCAACCGGGCGCTATAATGTCTTGATCGGCTCATATAATTCCGGCGATATTGACCTGGAGCACGGCGACGCGGCAGTTTATATCACGAACGCGCTTGAAGTCTCGGCCTGGATTGGCAGTATTCTGAACTTTGAAATGACAAATGAGGATGTAAACGAGGTTAATGGCGTAACGATTACCGGTTCATCAACGGTTGATACTTTGCCTTTTAACGAATTAAACACCAGCGCATCTTCTACTTTGGCCCAGACTTTAACTATGCAGACCAATGCCAAAAACGGTTTTTCCTGTACCGTGCAACAGGACCAGGAATTAACCAATCAATCAAACCATACGATTAACAGCTTTGATAATTCGCCGGACGGGACCGGCTCTTCCACGGCTCCGCACGTCTGGAATGCGCCCGCGGGAGAATTAAACGCCTATCATACCTATGGCCATCTAGGGCTAACAACGAACGACTCCAGTCTAAGCTCTTTGGATTTTAGTGGCTCCAAATACGCCGGCCTAAATGGTACTGACCCCTTGGAGATTTTTTATAATGACGGGCCGGTAATTCATCCGGTCATTGGTTCGGGTAAAGCTCATATTGCCTATACCATCGAAATTTCCGCTCTGCAGGAAGAAGGGACTTATACTTCTAATTTAACTTATGTTTGTACGGGAAATTTTTGATAGAAAACAGAAACAGACGGCAGACCACAGGCTAAATCCAAGTGATAATTTATACTATTTTGAATATTTAAAAATAATAAAATAAAAATGAAAAAAACACTAAATTTTAGAAAATTATTTAAGCGTCGTTCGCGGCTTAGCTCCCATTTCAACGCCGGTCATTTATTTACAGATGTAGGTAAATATCGGTCAAGTGTTAAGTCGAATAAAAAAGTCTTCATTCGAATTTAAATATTAATAATAAAATTCGCATCCTGTTTTCTATTTTCTGCTTTCTGTTTTCTTTAATGTTGATATAAAAATAAATTTATATAAAGCTCAAGATAAAAAGCTCAGAAAAATGATTTATTTTAGAATAAAATATTAAAACAAAAATAAAGACCTAAATAAAAATAAAATATTAAAGGCCTGGTTTTTAAACCAGGCCTTTATTGTTGGAAAAATTGGCTGAAATGGCGGTTTTAGGTTATAATATATTATAGTTATGTATAGTGGATTAAAAGAAAAATCAAATAGCTTTAAACACATCCCGGCCATGGACTCAGGGGAGTTTCAGGCGTTTTTAAACAATAGTGATGATATTATTATTGCCACTGATCCAGAGGGGACGATCAAGTTTGCCAATCTAAAGACCCGGCGGATGCTTGGGTATTTGGCCTATGAGTTGGAAGAAGAAAAATTAATTAATATTGTGAAGGATGATCACAGGTCATACGCGGAGGAAGTATTTGCCAAGGCCCGGCGCGGAATGAGTGTAAAAGACATTAAGTTGATATTAGTTGGCAAGCAGGGTCAGAAGATCATGGTCGAAGGTTCACTTACCCCTTTACTTGAACTGCGGGAATGCACTTCACTTTGGGTCAAATTCACGACTGTTACGCCGGATGCTAGTACGGATAAGGAGATAAAGAAGTTACGGCAGAAACGTTTTGAGTTAGAGGCATTGAAGTCACTGTCTGACAGGTTAACCAATATTTTTGACCTAAGAGAAGCGATCAAAACTATTAATAATTATTTGTCAGAAGTGCTTGAGTATTCCTCGGCAGCGTATTTAATATTCAGCCCCGAGCATGACGATGGTTATGTCTTTATTAATTATTTCAAAGAGAAGGTGGGAAAGAATTATATCAACGCGGTTAAAAAGGATCTGGTTAATCATTTAACAAACGAGAGGCATAAAGAAATTAAAGCAGTAATGGATAAGTTCGTTGATATTAAGCCCGAGATACACGGGCCTAGGCCGGGTGTTAAGGATAAAAGCGTACCTCGCTCACAGATAATTTTTCCTCTTAAGCTGGGGGCTGCCACTCTGGGTCTGATCCATATTTCTTCGCGTGAGCCGAATCGCTATCTGGGCGGTACCAATTGGCTGATCGACGCGATGATTGTTACCTTTGTTCTTTTTGTGGTTCGTTTGCAGATGGTACTTCGAGCTCAGCGCAGTCGGACTGAGACCCTGGTGCGCAGTTTGTCGGACGGCATTATTATGTTCAATGACCAGCTAAATATAACCTTAATGAATAAACAGGGCCAGGAGTTTACTGGCCTGGATCCGAATTTAGCCTCACTTAGGGATTTTTATGTTTTGTTTCCAGACGTGAATTTGGAATCCAAGACCACTAAGATGCTTGTAAGCGGTAAGACAGTGCGCGTTAATAATGTTCATTTAAGAAGCCGGCATTATGAGAT
>JAGLNE010000063.1 GCA_023139655.1 Candidatus Parcubacteria bacterium | reverse complement strand
AATGCCAAACGTAAGCGCGAGCAGTCCGCTGGAGCCGACCGCATCTGTTACCTACACCGTAGAAGGCTCGTTTTATTCAATTGGCAAAAAAAATGTCAGCTTTACCGTGGATAAGAACGATAATCTGGATGAATGGCGGGAAACAAACAACACCAACTATGTGCAGATAACCGTGGTGGAGCAATATGACGTGTCAATTGAATCAATCAGCGTATTCCCGGAAAACCCGGCCGCCGGACAAGAGTGCATAGTTACCGTAACCGCCGAAAATTCAGGCTATGCCAAATTTAGGACTTCTATCGGGCTAAGCTCTTACAGCTACAGCTTTGATGATTTTACTTTGATAGAAGAAACCGTACCGGAAATTAATTCTAGTAATCCGGTAATGTCTGGAGAAGAATTTGAGTATGTTTATCGCGGTAAATTTTTAACTGAAGGCACCAAAGACATGAATTTTTCTATTGATAATAATAATCAGCTCTCAGAAAGCAATGAAGAGAATAACGAGTTAACTACTTCGGTTACGATAGTGTCGCCCACGGCAATTGATATTGGTATTATCAAAATAGAGCTAAGCAATACGACCCCGGTAACTAACGAGGATGTAACGATTACCATCACGGTAGCTAATACCGGGTCAGTCACTCTGGTAAGTGATGCCGGCTTTCGTTATGACGCGGATATATCGGTTTTCCCCATGATTGACCAGGAAGTTAGCTATATTTTTGATGATTTTGATATTGAGAGCTTTAGCGCTAGTGAGTATCCCTCATTCGCCGCCCCTTTGCTGCCAAGCAAAGAGTTCACTTATTCTTATACCGGGAAGTTTTTTAATGCCCAGGGCGAGCGGAATTTGAACTTTAGAGTTAATATTAACGACCGGCTAAAGGACACTGATAAGGCGAACAATTCGGTTTCCCACACCGTTTATGTTTATGGTGATGCCAGCACCCGGGATGCCTTTGAGATAAGCAATGTAAAGGCTGAATTTTACAGCTCCAGCTCGGTCCGTTTGTATTGGCAGACCAGTAAAGAGGCAACGGCTAATGCCGACTACAAGAAAAAGTTGTTTACCGGCTGGGTAGAGACAGGTGAGAGCACGGCCGCTCTGGTACACACCCGTGATGTAAACGACTTAGAGCCGGATATGTGGTATGACTGGCGTATTTTTGCGAATTTTGGTACACAGGAGCGGGAAAAGCTTGATCTAAATTTCACCATGCCGACTAACGATAGTATTAAAATAACCGGCGGTCCGCGGATAATGACACAGACAGGGCAAGCCACCATAAGTTGGAATACTAGTTTTTTAGCGGATACAAAAGTTTATTACCGCCTTAAAGACACGGTGGATTATGCGGTTTATGACTCAAGTGACTTGACAGGCGAGCATGAGGCAATTTTAACTGGCCTCACTAACAATACTTATGATTATTATGTAGTTTCGGAAAATAATGCCGGACACAAAGTAGAGTCAATTCCTTTGGCCTTTACTATTGGCACGGAAGCAGGGGAACCGGAAACACCAACAGAAATTCCGTCTGGTGATACAGAAGAAGGCACAGGCGAAACAGTAAACCCCGCTAACCAAGCCGCCATATCTAACCAGGTAATGTACCAGCAGCTTAGGGGCAAAATAATCCTGACAGTGGAACAAAACGGTGAGGCCTATTATGTTAATCCCAGTACGGAAATCAGGCATTATTTGGGGCGGCCGGATGACGCGTTTTCCGTAATGCGCGGCGAAGGAATCGGTATTACCAATGAACACTTATCCTTGATCCCGATCGGTATGGCCGCGCTTACCGGGCCGGACACGGACTCTGATGGGCTTTCAGACATATTTGAAGACGCGATCGGGACCGACAAAAATCAGGCTGACAGTGACTCCGACGGCTTTAATGATAATGACGAAGTATCTGGCGGCTATGATCCGCTGGGGGAGGGCACCATGGCATTTGACCAAGATTTTGCCAATGATCAATACGGAAAAATATTTTTGCAAGTGGAAAACAACGGCGAAGCCTGGTATATTAATCCAACGGATAATAAGCGGTATTTCCTGGGACGCCCCGCCGATGCTTTTAGTGTGATGAGAACGCTGGGGCTAGGGATATCTAATGCTGATTTTAGCTCACTTTGATTCAATTGACAGAGATGTCGATTCTGGTATAATTTAGAGACTAATATAGCTTAATAATTTTCAATTATCAATTATCAGTTATCAATGAATGTTCAATGTTTTAATTGGCTAATTGTTAAATTAGTCAATTGATAATTCATTGATAATTGGGTCACTGAAAATTGAAAATTTTTTTAATATGTCACAAAACACCTATCTAAACATTCTAAAATACGGTTGTTATGCTGCTTTGATCATAGTATTTTTCGTATTTAAGAATTTATTATTCCCCTTTATTACTTCCAAGCAGATCTCGTTTAATATCCTGATGGAAGTTTTGTTTATTATTTGGGTGGCGTTCATAATCAAATACCCGGCTTATCGGCCAAAAAAGCATTATGTCTGGTTTGGGCTTTGCGCTTTTTTCTTTATCATGATCTTGTCCGGTTTTACCGGAGTTGATTTTAACCTTTCTTTTTGGGGCGATGTGGAGCGGATGCTTGGAACTTTTCACATTCTTCATTTTTTGATTTTTTACTTTATAATTATCACGGTAATGCGCACCAAGACCGACTGGAAGATATTTTTTATAATCTCCACGGTATTCGCGGTTTTTGTATCCTTAAACGCGGCTAACCCCAATAACGCGCATCATTACGCGACCATTGGCAATACCGCTTATGTTAGCGGATATTTACTGATGAATATGTTTTTTGCTTTGATGCTTTTTTTCCGTGAACCAAACAAAGTCTTGCGCTGGATATATATTTTACCTTTGCTTTTGATGCTGCCTGGTTTTAAGATCGCTAATACTTCCGGCGCCTGGGTGGGTCTGGGCGCGAGCATAGTCGCCATTACCTTCCTCTATGGCGTGCTGGCAAAGAACAGAAAAATAAAAATAGCAACTTTGGCAATTTTTATTTTAACCACCTCGTTTTTTACTTATACTTTTATTATTAACCGAGACAACATAATAACCCAGAACAGCGAGTTTGTCAGAAGGCTTGTAGAAGAAATAAACGTGAATAAAAACACTTTCCAAACCAGGCTGGTTTCCTGGCGGGCGGCAATAAAAGATTTTCCCAATCATCCGTTTTTGGGGACCGGGCATGGCAATTATGCCATCACTTTTGACCGGCACTTTAGCCCGACTTTTTATGATCATGCCCGCGGTGAGACCTATTTTGACCGGGCGCATAATAATGTAATTGATATTGCCTCAACTACCGGAGGGCTTGGGTTTTTAACTTATTTATTTGTACTGGGAGCTTTGGTGTATTATTTAATAAAAGGCTTAAGAACGAAAAAGATCGGGGTAAATGAATTTGTGATAATCTCAGCGCTTATGACCGCGTATTTTGTGCAGAATCTGGCAGTGTTTGATTCTTTTGTTACCTATATGGCTTTTATGATGACATTGGGTTATGTTTATTGGTTGGTTGAGGTTGAAAGTGAAGAATTTGAGCGCCCCGGGGATGAATCGTTGAATAATAAAGAAATTTACGCGTTAGTTGGAGTCGGCTTGGTGCTGCTTACTATTCTTTATCAATGTAATGTTAAGCCGCTTAAAATGTTGATCGCTACGATTGACGGACAGCGGGCCTGGGCAAGCGGTCAGGTAGTTAAGACTTTTGAGGAATATGAACGAGCACTAGGATTTAACACTGTTCTGGACAGGGATAGCCGCACCAGTATGAACAGATTACTTGCCAATGGGCTTGGCCCGTTGAGCAAAGTAAGCGTGGAAGAAGCGCAAAAAATTCTGGATTTTAATATTGAGCAGGCTGAAATAAACGTGGATTATAATCCGGGAGACAGTTTAAATCAAATGCTCTTGGCCCAGCTATACAATGTTGCCGCTATCCACAATCGCCAAGACACGGACAAATTCTTTTTTTATTCAGACCAGGCAATTGCGGCGATCAATGCGTCTATTGCCGCTACTCCGGGCCGGACCCCGGTCTATTTTCAAAAAGCGCAGATCCAGATAAACCGCAATGACAAGGAGGGGGCGATCGCCACGCTAAAAGAAGCAGCCGGGTTAAATCCGAATTATGAACCGGCCTTTTGCCATCTGGGTAAAACCTTGCATTATTTTGAGCAAACCGAAGAAGCCTTTGAATATATTGATAAATGTTTGACTGTAAGAGACGGTCGCGGTGCCAGTGAGTTGGCACCCAGCGGTTTTGCTAAAACCGTGGCCAACCATTATATTAAAAAAGAAGATTGGCAAAAAGTAATTTATATTTATGAAGCTTTGACCAGACGGCTGGAAAAGAACAACACGGAAAACTGGATCAATCTAGCCAAGCTATACGCGCGAGTCGGCCGGATAGATGAGGCTAGAGAGACCGCGGAAAAAGTAATAGAACTGGATCCAGGCAACGCCGGCTACGCGCAGGAATTCATAAACTCATTAGGACAGTAGCACGTAATATATAGCATATAACAAAATATCCCGAATACTCGGGATATTTTTAATTATCAGTGACCCAGTGACCCAATCAATAACTAGTTGGCTAATTGTCTAATAATAATTAGCCAATTGATAATTTATTGATAATTGGGTTACTGATAATTGAAAACGGTCTATTGATACAAATTAAGATATCGATCAACCATCTTACTAAGAAGAAAAGCGCTTGAGTGTTTCTTATTCTGCTGTGAAAGATATTCGCGGTGCATTTTATGCTGGGCCAGATTTTTGAATTTTTTGAGAAAATTTTCTTTATCGTTTAATTTGTACATTTGATCAGCCGAGTCGTTGAGTATCTCCGCGTTACCCCCGACCTTGGTAACCAGCATGGGCAGGCCGGCAAAAAGAGCCTCAATCAGCGTAAGGGGCAGGCCTTCGTAGCGGGAGGGAAGGACAAAAAGATCAAAGGCCGACAGGTATTTAGCGGAGGCAATAATTTCACCGGTAAGAAAAACAGACTTTTCCAGCTGCTTAGTTTTTATCATCTCTTGGAGTTTAACCCGGTCCTCGCCTTCGCCAATAATTATTAATTTGGCGTTGGGGATAATATGCAGAATTTTTGGAAAAAGATTGATCAGAAAGTCATAATTTTTTTGATAACTAAGCCTACCGACTGATCCAATGGAAAAAGAATCTATCCAATTTAAATGCAGTGCAGGGTTAGCCACGCTGGACAGATGTCTTTGGGCTTCGTGATGTCCGAGCAGGCCGATATTTTTTGGCTCAAGGCCATTGTATATTATCTGGCCCTCTTGACAAAGATTTAATTTTTGAGCTTGAGTTTGATTTTCCTGGCTGATAAATATCAGTTTATCAATATATTTAAGAAAGAATTTAAAATAGAAAAGATAGAAAGATTTAAACCGATTGGCTTTTTTATAATTCTCGTCCAAAAGAGACAGGCCATGCACGGTAAATATTGTTTGTGGTTTAGTTTTACATTTTTTAGCTGCCATTGCTGCTGTCAGGGCGTTAGAGCTGTTAATATGAATAGTGGTGAAATTATTTTTATTTAAAAAATGTTTAAATTCAGAAATAAAAGCCAGATTAATTAGGGGGTTATGTGAGCGTTTAAGGCGCTTAAAACGGACATAAGGAATATTTAATTTACGCAGTTCGTTAGCAAGAAAGTCTCCTTTTGGCCCAAAACCAACCGTAACCAAGATACCGCGACTCTTTAAATCACGGGCCAAATCGCGGATAAATATCTGCACCCCGCCGATGTCGGCCTGGGTACAGAGAAGAAATATGTTTTTCGGTGTTTCATTTGCCATAACTAAATTGTATCTTAATTTAAGATATTATTCAATTATTTGTATTAGTAAACTTATTGCAAAACGCATATTTCGCCTAGGGCTAAAGCCACTAGGCTAATTTTTTATTTATAAAAGCCCGCTAAAGCGGACTGAACTATTTTTGAGAGCGCGCTTTAGCGTGCTTTATTTATTTTTTTAATTTAGCCTAGGTCTTTAGGCCTAGGCGTTGTTAGTCGTAACTGTTGACTTTTTAAGCTTAATATTAGATAATAGTATTACTAAATTAATTAAAGGTAAACAAACTAAGCAATTGACTTAGTTGTTTATTTTGTAAATCCCATGAAAAAAGATAATTTGATTGGCTTTATTGGCCAAGGCTGGATCGGCAAACATTATGCTGATGATTTTGAAAAACGCGGACATAAGGTTATCCGTTACGGTCTGGAAGAGCCGTATAAACAAAATGGTGATAAAATTAAGGATTGCGACATAGTATTTATAGCCGTACCCACCCCTTCTACGCTCGAGGGCTTTGACGATAGTATTGTGCGCTCGGCCGTAAAAGGCGTTGGTAAAGGCAATATAGCGGTTATTAAATCCACGCTACTTCCTGGGTCAACCGAATCGATTCAAAAGGAAAATCCTGATATAACAGTTATGCATTCACCGGAATTTTTGCGCGAGGCCTCGGCCGCGGAGGACGCGGCTAATCCGCAAAGAAATATAATCGGCATTACTGAGATGAGTGATGAGCTTATTGCCAAAGCTAAGGCCGTAATAGATGTTTTGCCCAAAGCACCCTTTGAGCATATTTGCCACGCCAAGGAAGCTGAGTTTATTAAATATGGGGGTAATTGTTTATTGGCGATCAAAGTAATATTCATGAATATGATGCATGATATGATCGAAAATATGGGCGGCAACTGGGACCGGGTCCGTAAGGCAATGGCGGCTGATTCACGCCTGGGTGATTCCCATTGGCAACCGGTACACTCATCCAGCCCGGGTATGAAATCGGGGCGCGGCGCGGGCGGGCATTGTTTTATCAAGGATTTCGCGGCCTTTCGGGAGATGTATGAAAAGCAA
>JAGLNE010000062.1 GCA_023139655.1 Candidatus Parcubacteria bacterium | reverse complement strand
GTAAACAACGCTTTACAATCTAACACCTAATTTTTTAAATTTATTTAACTTTGACCAACTCCAATCACTGTAAGTATTGATTAGATTCGGCACATTTTTATTTAGAATATTGGTCCAACTTTCTTCATTTGTAATTTCAAAAGGCTTAAAGCTATATCTACTTGTATCAATCTTCATCTCGTTGAAAAACGACTGGAATATTTCCACGCGCTCTTCGTATGTAAACGGATTGTTAATTTTTTGCGATCGCCATCGTGCCTTACTTCTCTTTTCTTCGTTGCAATACGGATTAGCGATTAATACAACAACGTGATCGGCTAATTTAAAAGCGTTTTTTATATAGGTTGCGTAATGATTCACATGCAGCGGTGGCTGAAATCTGCCATGAACAGTAATAACTGGCAGTTTTAAACTATCCATTATTCTAGTATCTAATTTTATGTAATTCTTAACTAAAGTAAACTTAATCATATTATTATTCCCCTTCCTGCTTGCCCGCCGAAGCCTTGGCGTAGGAGGGACTAGGAGAGGGGGTTAGGGGGAGAGGGATAATTTACACTTTCCTCAGCTTAATCCCCACCTCCTTAAGCTGTTTGTCACTGGCTGAATGCGGTGAGTCCATCATTAGGTCGCGGCCTTGGCCATCTTTTGGAAAAGCGTAGATATCGCGAATGGAATTAAGTTCCAGAAGGGTCATGAGAATTCGGTCCAGACCCAAAGCATTACCGCCGTGGGGAGGAGCACCATATTCAAAAGCGCTAATCAAAGCGCCAAACTTTTGGTCCACCTCATCACGTGTATAGCCGGCGATGGTAAAGGCTTTGTACATAACTTTTGGGTCATGGTTGCGAATCGCGCCAGACGAGCACTCAAAACCGTTTAATACCAAATCAAATTGTTGTGCCTTAATCGTGAGCGGGTCTTCGCCCTCTAAGGCCTTTAGCCCGCCACAAGGCATAGAAAAAGGATTATGATCAAAATCAATCCGACCGTCTTCTATCTCGGACATTGAAAACATCGGAAAGTCCACTACCCAGCACCAGGCCGCCTGTTTAGGATCTTTAAGCCCCAATTTTTCTGCAGAGGCTGAACGAACAGCGCCTAGGGCGGCGCAAACTATTCTCCACTTATCCGCGCCAAAGAATATAATATCACCCGGCTTAGCCTTGGTTTCGCTAACTATTTTAGCGGCTAATTTATCGCCCAAAAATTTAACAATCGGCGACTGCAATTTATCTTTGTGCACTACAATATAGGCCAAACCCTTGGCTTCGTTGTCGTTGGCGATACCGGTAAACTCATCAATTTCTTTGCGCGTGAATTTAGCCCCGTCTTTAATTTTTAAAGCATGTACAACATAGCCGGGCTTGGTTGCCATGTCGGCAAACACTTTAAAACCGCAACCCTTGACCAAGTCCGTAACTGGCTGTATTTCCAATTCAAAACGAATGTCCGGTTTATCAGTGCCATATTTATTCATTGCTTCAAGGTAGGGAATCTGCAAAAAACGTTCATCCTTATTCAGGTTAATTAATTTTTTATCACTAAATTTTTTGGTTAATTCTTTCAATAATGGCTCCATGGTTAAAAGAATATCGTCCTGCTCAGCAAAACTCATTTCCATGTCCAGCTGATAGAATTCGCCATAAGCCCGATCCATACGCGAGTCTTCATCCCGAAAGCAAGGCGCGATCTGAAAATATTTATCCATCCCGCCAACCATCAAAAGCTGCTTAAATATTTGCGGTGCCTGGGGCAAAGCATAGAACTGGCCTTGGTGAAGCCGGGAAGGCACCAAAAAATCCCGTGCCCCTTCCGGGCTGGAGCTGGCCAAAATCGGAGTTTGCACTTCAACAAAACCAAGCTTGCTCATATAGGCACGGCAATGCTGGATAAATTTATCTTTAAGGTCCAAAAGGTCCTGGAGTTCTGGCCGCCTAAGATCAATATAGCGATATTTAAGGCGAATATTCTCTTTGACCTCAATCTTCTTTTCTTCTTCCAGCTCAAAGGGCGGGGTCTTTGATTGGTTTAACACTTCCAGCTCATCAACCTGAATCTCAATCTCCCCGGTTCTAAGCTTGGAGTTAACCATATCACCTGGCCGGCCTACTACTTTGCCAACCGCCTTAATAACCCATTCACTTCTTAGCTTTTCGGCTAAAGTGTGGGTTTTCTTATTCAGCTCCGGGTCAAACTTAATTTGAGTTAAACCATAGCGATCGCGCAGGTCAATAAATATCACTCCGCCATGATCGCGCCAGCGATGCACCCAGCCGCACAAAGTAACTGTCTCATCAACGTTTTTCTTTTTTAATTCACCACAAGTGTGTGTTCTCAACATAAATATGATAAATAAGAAAAATAAGAATAAAAAGAATCTTATTTTTCTTATTTTATTACTTTCTTATTTTAACTTAGGGACGAATTTATTATAATTTATTTTATTAACTTAGTCAAATATTTTACTTATATTAGAACAATTGCTATAATGAGTTTAGATATAATTTGTTAAGTGAAATTTTACTTTTTAAAAAATATTTATGAGTATTCACTCCTTCATAAAAAAACGATACATCATTCCGCTATTCATAATCTTCTTATTTTATTTGTCACTACAATTTGGTTTTGAAAGCGATACTCCTCAATGTTTCCCTGGTATAATTAACGGCCAGGAAACCACAGTTTGTACCGCTTGTGGATATAAAATGAAATATAATCCGATACTTAAACCAGCCTCATTTGCAAAATTTAACTTACCTTTACTAATAAACCCACCTGAAGATGAATCTGGGTGCTATGACGAAGTTGAATATATGGAAGATGTCCCGTGGTTAGGTCTTGATATTATTTATTGGATAATAATCTCATACTTTCTTTATCGTTTATTAAAATATTTTTCAAAAAATAAAACTCCTTCGGTCTCGCTACGCTCTCCTTCTCCGCCTCCTAATAATAAAGATAGGGGGTAGCGAAATCGTCGGGTCGCTTAATAAAGTATGTGCGGAAAAAGGTTCAACTTGTCTTTTTTCCAAATTTCAAATTCCTGTCATGATTACTCGGGACTGCCATCGCAATTCTATCACTCCAGAAATTTAAAACTTCGCATATACTAAATGTTAGACAAAATAAATTTATTTTATGGCCAAAAACAACAACCAAAATACTCATCTTGCTTTATTTAAAGGCAAAAGAATAAGAAGGACTATTTTTCAAAAAGAATGGTGGTTTTCGGTTGTTGATGTGATTCAAATACTATTAGATCAATCAGACAATCTAAAGGCTAGAAAATATTGGAATAAACTTGCTCAAAGGCTAAAAGATGAAGGAAGTGAAGTGGTGACAAATTGTCACCAGTTGAAATTGCTTGCCCCTGATGGTAAAATGCGCGAAACTGATTGTGCTAATACTGAAGGAATGTTCCGCATTGTTCAATCAATCCCCTCGCCAAAAGCTGAACCATTAAAACGCTGGCTGGCTAAAGTCGGGTATGAACGCATTCAGGAAATAGAAGATCCGGAACTTGCCAGCAAAAGAACAAAAATGCTTTATAAGCTCAAAGGATATCCAGAAGATTGGATAGAAAAACGCATGCGAGGCATTGCCATCCGTGAGGAACTGACCGATGAGTGGAAAAAACGCGGCGCTGAAACAAACCGCGATTATAAAATATTAACCGCCGAAATATCAGAGGCCACATTCGGAGTAAAACCAAATGAATATAAAAAACTAAAAGGCTTAAAGCGCCATAATCTGCGCGACCATATGGATGATTTTGAGCTGATATTAACTATGCTTGGTGAGAGAACCACAACAGAAATTCATCGCACAAAAAATACAAAAGGCGTGCCGCGGCTAAAAGACGACGCGCGAGTTGGCGGAAGTGTTGCCGGCAGCGCCAGAAAACAGATAGAAAGAAAGATAGGTCGGTCAATTGTCTCTGAAAACAACTTTTTAAATAACAATAAACAGAAAAAAATAAAACCAAAATAATCCTTTCCCACCGCCCAGGGGTAAACCCCAGGGCTAGCTTATTATGCTTGTAAGCCTGCTAAAGCAGGCTATTATCCTAAACGTTTTATTTATGTAGCGCCATTTATGGTGCTTTTTAATCTAAAAATATAGCCCTGGGGTTTACCCATGGGCGGATTTGATGTAAATGTGTGTAAGGTGAATAATTTAGTCAAATATTTTACTTATATTAGAACAATTGCTATAAATTTATTAACCTTTAATTAATTATCATAAAAAACTGACGCAGAATTTCAAGCATACTATCTGTAAAATAAAGCCCCTTTTGTAATCAAGGGGCATAAGCAAGGATTAATGTTTCGGAATCTAATTATGAATTCTTTCTCTAAAAAAGGCCGCTATTACCCAAATAAACATTCCAAGCCATGATTTGGGTGGTATACCGACCTTTTCGGTAGGCATGAAATATGCCATCAAAGCACAACCAAACAATATAAAAAATATGAGGGTAATATCCAGAAATCGACTTGGATTCTTCTTTGGCTGAGGTCCACAAACATGATTTAAATCGGCTTGTAATATTGGATCATAATTAGATAACCAAATTACAAAAGAACAAAATAAAAAAAATACTCCAATCTTAAATAGTATCATTAGTATCCTCCCTTCGAATGTTGAGTGTGTTTATACAAGTATAAACAAAATGTATTATATTGTAAAGATTGAAAATTAACGCAAATAATAATTATAATACCCCTTAATTACGCGCGCAATCTCTTTTTCCAAAAAAGGGGTTGTTTTTATTTTTGATAAATATTTAATATCTTCCTTGATTATTAAGCGTAATATTTTAATACAGTCATCACTTACCTTAAAATGATATTCATCATTTACGCATTGGTTGCTGATTAACCCGCCTTTTTCCAAACTAAAACAATTATTCCCGGGCTTTATTTTTTTCTTATCATCCATGTAACAGTACAGTTCCGGGCGATAGCCAAGGTGGGAGATCATTTTAAGAATAAACAAGGAAGAGAAAAATTCCGGATTACTTTTAAGCTTGACTGGTTTATCAAGGGCTAATATATAATCATAAAGCAAATTAAAAAGAAACGCATCAACCACCCCCTCCTTAACTGTACGGGCAAATTCTTTTAGCCCTAAATTAAGAGCCATGGTTTTATCAAAATCGGCTTTTAAATTTTTATGTACCTGGAGCGAATCAGTGGAACCCAAATAATCCAGCTGTCTGCCGCGAATCACCATGGCTTTAATTAAATTAGCCGGCTCAATATGGCCGGCCAGTTTGGATTTGATATTTTTGGTACCTCTAGCAATTAAGCTCATAAGCCCATGATCTTTGGCGTATATAGTAACCCGGCTATCCCGCTCCCGAAAGGGCTGGCGATTTATCACAATGGCGGTAATTATAAACGACTCGGCTGAATTCATAAAAAACCAAATTACAAATAACAAATAAGCACCAAATTCAAAATATCAAATTCAAAACTCAAATTTAAGCTTAATTAAATGTTTGAAATTTGTAATTTATAATTTATTTATTATTTGGAATTTGTTATTTTTATATCAATACTAACCTAATACAATGTATCCAAATATGACTGCAATATAAGCATAGCCGCGATCGCATCCCGACCGGCCTTGGTCTTTTTGTCTCCGGCAAGAGAATCAGCCGCCTTGCTTGTCAAACGCTCATCTACAAAATGAATGGGGATATTTATTTTGTTTTTTAAAATTTCCACAAAGCCAATATACTCTTTGTTTAAATTTATCTTGTCTCCGCTCATCTTAACCGGCTGCCCGACCACTAGCTCATCTATCTCTTCATCTTTAATGATTTGAAATACTTCTTCAAAAGTAAGCACTGTGTCCAAGGGCACAGCCGTCTTTGATTCACTTTCGCCAATGGCTAGACCAATTCTTGCCTCTCCCCAATCAAGGCCTAAATATTTTTTATTTTCTACTTTTGACATTTAAATTATTTTAGGGTTAATATTTCAAAACCTTTATCCGTCACAGCCACTGTGTGCTCAAAATGAGCGCTAAGACTTTTGTCTTCAGTAACTATGGCCAGGCCGTTTTCGGCGCTTGTTACCCGCCAGGTACCCATATTTACCATTGGCTCCAAAGCCAAAACCATGCCTGGTTTTAATTTCACGTTTTTTAGGCTTGCGTCTTCAATTTTATAATTAGGTACTTGCGGCTCCTCATGCACCTCGTGCCCAACGCCGTGGCCAACCAGCTCCCGAACAACTGAATAATTCCGCGACTCAGCCAGCCCCTGGATCGCAGAACCAATGTCATTTAGATCATTACCCGGCTTTATTTGTTTGATCCCGGCATACAGACACTCACGCGCGGTATCAACCAATTTTTTTATATCTTTGCTTACTTCTCCCACAATCACGGTCTTGCTCATATCAGTAAAATACCCACCGTTTTTTGAATGCTTATTTATCGGTTGACTGGTATTAGGGAAAGGATAGATCATGCCAATATCAATTCCGATTATATCGCCATTTCGGAGTGTTCGCGAAGGAAGCGCCGGCGCGTGCACAACTTCTTCGTTGATAGAGGTACAAAGGGCGGTAGGAAATTTTTCACCATTTGGCATCTCGTGATTTTTAAAAGACGGCTTGCCACCGGCCTCCTTGATCAAGACTAAAGCCCGTGTCTCCAGCTCACCGGTGCTTATGCCCGGCTGAACCATTTGGATAAGCTCATGTAAAATAGCGGCTAATATTTGGCCGCCTTTTCTCAGTATTTTAATTTCTTCCTTGGTTTTAATTCTTATCATAAAAAATAATAATATATTTTATTTAATATTAGCTAAAAAATTAAAAACATCATTGTCATTGCGCTTGCCCGCCGAAGCTTTAGCGCAGGAGGGAGAAGCGAAGCTTCGTGGCAATCCCGTGATAAAAGCGCCTTTCACGGGATTGCCACGGCCCTTCGGGCCTCGCAATGACAGTGAATCGCGTAAGTCTTAATAATATAACATCAACCTCTAATGATTAAATATATGATATAAGTGATATAAATAACTATTAACGTCATCCCCTCCCTCTTGTCCAAAACATTTTTCTTACCCACATAAACCAATACCATTACCAAAATAGTAATAAATATTAAAATAATAAAATCAATATTTAAATAAAATTCAAAACCAATCGGAGCGATTACCGCTGTCAAGCCCAGTACCCAAAGAATATTAAACACATTAGAGCCAACCACATTTCCAATCGCGATATTTGTCTTGCCTTTGTAGGCCGCGATCGCTGACGCGGCTAGCTCCGGCAAGGACGTGCCAATAGCCACGATCGTTAAACCGATCAAGGCTTCAGATACGCCAAAATACGTAGCCATACTGATCGCGCCGCTTACTATCCAGCGACCACCCAAATATAGACCGGCCAAGCCAGCTATTATCATACCGCTAGCGACGCTTAGTTTATAATCATCTGGCTTATCCTTTATATCATCCACTGCCTTTTCCAATAAAGTCTCCTTTTCCTTGCTAATCCCAAAAGTATAATACAAAAATATTACAAAAAATAAAAGCAGTATCAGACCGTCAATCCTGGTCAAACCGTTGGGGCCATTGCCGTCAAGCAACATATCATTAACCAAAAAGAAAAGTGCAAAAACAGCCAAAAGAGAAAACGGAATCTCCTTGTCTACAGTGGCTTTTTTAATTATTAAAGGCGCGATGATTGCCGACACTCCCAGTATTAATAATGTATTGGATATATTTGAGCCAATGATATTGCCCATGGCCAAGCCAGAGCTTCCCTTGATACTGGCCAAAGTACTAACAATCAATTCCGGCAAAGACGTGCCAAAAGCAACGATTGTCAACCCAATAAAAAAAGTAGATAAGCCAAACCGTTTACCGATTGAAGAAGCGCCGTCTACTAAAACATCCGCCCCTTTAACCAAGAAAACAAACCCAAGTACAAATAAAGTAATCTCCAATGTCATACAACTCTTAATTTCTATACTAATTTATTAAAATTTAAACTTTGAATACTATTCTACATGACTTTACTCTGATTCTTCTTCGTCGACATTAGCTGTTTCATCTGTTTCTTCCTCGCTTGGTAATTCGTCACCTTCTTCTTTGTCATTCTCAGCTGCGGCTAAAGCCGCCTCTCGTTCATCACTAAGCTGTCTAATTATATCTCCTTTTACTCCCTCAGAACGAACTAATCCACCGGGGGATATTTCACCTGACAATTCGTGTCTTTCCGGTCCACCGCTAATTCCTATAATATTACTGGGCGGATTTGCTATACCACCGCCACCGCCAGAAAGCGGAACAGTCTGTTGTGTCTTTCTATAAGGGGCAGCTGTTTCTTCCTTGGGCATTGCTTGCTTTCCGTGGCTCCCTCCAACACCAACCGGCTCTTCACTTTGACCAACCGGCTTTTCCTCGCCACTTTTAGTTTCACGTTCACTTAAACCAGTCTTCATTTTTTCACCACCAGCATATGTACTATGCTCATCCCCCTCTATTCCTAAATGTTCTTTATAGGCAGTTTTACCAGCTTGAGCCCCACCTCCCGCTTTCCGATCTTCTTGTCTTTCTGTCCGTTTATTTTTTAACTCCCCTGCCACACTGCCTTCTTTGCCAGCCCCTAATTCATAGCTGGTCTTAACTTGAGAAATCCTAGCTGCTATTTGTGCCGGGGTCTTACCTTCGGGCGGAGGCTCATAATAATGATAGGTCGCGGCTCGAGCAATATCGCCGGCATCTTTATATTTCATACCATGATCGCGGACTAATTTCTGTTTTATCTGCTTGCCAGATAAACCCCGACCACCGGCCTTTTCAATCATTTCTGCCACTATTTTCTTGGTTGCTCTTGCCTTTACAACATCACCACTTCTTGTCTTAAAGGTTGATCTTCCGGAATTTTGCATCATTTTATCCCATTTAAGCA
>JAGLNE010000061.1 GCA_023139655.1 Candidatus Parcubacteria bacterium | reverse complement strand
GCTTCGCTTCTCGCAATGACACAATATACTTTCCCGTAATAAGGCGTTTTAGACACTAAGTGTCATTTAACACCTTTGTTTAGCGGGTTTTTTATTTGTTTAAATACTAATAATCAGAAACAGGTTGTCAGAATTCTGTTTTCTGCTTTCTGTTTTCTGCTTTCTAAAAAAATGTCTTCAAAAATTCTCTCAGCCGCGGTCATTGGTTTGGACGCGGAAATAATAGAAGTTGAAGCCGATACCGGCGGCGGCGATATGGGCACCTTCAAGATCGTGGGTCTGCCGGACACAGCCGTTTCTGAATCACGCGAACGGGTGCGGAGCGCGATCAATAATTCCATTGCCCGTTTAACACGCAATAAAATTACCGTTAATCTGGCCCCAGCCGACATTAGAAAATATGGCCCCAGCTACGACCTGCCAATCGCTATTAGCGTACTCATTAAAACCAGAAACCTCAGAGTAGCCGATGACTTAAATAGTATGATCTTTGTCGGCGAACTGGCCTTAAACGGGGACGTACGACCAATTAATGGCGTCCTTTCAATAGCTCACCGGGCAATAGCGAAAAAAATAAAATCTTTGTTTGTGCCGGCCGAAAACGCCAGTGAGGCCAAACTGGTTGGTGACATAAATGTCTATCCGGTTAAAAGCCTGCGATACTTGGTTGAACATCTGGAGAAACGAAGTGAGATTAAAGCCATGCCCAAGCGCAAATTTGATTTTAGCAACGCGCCCATCCAATTTGACATGGCCCACATCCGCGGCCAAGAACACGTGAAGCGAGCCATGGAAATCGCGGCCGCCGGAGCACATAATATGCTTATGAGTGGCCCGCCCGGCAGCGGCAAAACCTTAATCGCGCGCACCATGCCTTCAATCCTGCCTGACCTGACCCTTAGTGAAGCTTTGGAAATTACCAAAATTTATTCAGTCGCCGGCCAGCTCCCGACCGATACTTCACTTATAACCAGCCGGCCTTTCCGCTCGCCCCATCATACTGCCTCAGGCGTGGCCCTGGTCGGTGGGGGAACATGGCCTCGGCCCGGTGAAATATCACTGGCGCATCGCGGGGTTTTATTTTTGGACGAATTCGGCGAATTCCCACGCGCGGTTCTGGAAAACCTGCGCCAGCCTTTAGAGGACGGCATCATCCATGTCAGCCGCGCCGCCGGCAATCTCAGCTTTCCGGCTAAATTCGTTATGATTACCGCCATGAACCCCTGCCCTTGCGGCTTTTTAACCGACCCGGATAAAAATTGTACCTGCTCACCGACCCAGATGATCAATTATCGCAAAAAAATATCCGGCCCGATACTCGACCGAATCGACCTGCACATTGAGGTCCCGCGAATTGATTTTGAAAAACTCTCCAGCACCAAGGGCGGTGAGAAATCTGAGTGTATAAAAAAACGGGTGGAAAGCGCCCGGGACCGGCAACAAGAGCGCTTTCAAGATACCACTTACATAAGCAATTCAGAAATGAGCTCGGAGGCGGTAAAAAAATATTGCAGTGTTGACCAAGTCAGCCAGCAGCTGCTCAAAAACGCGGTTGAGCAAATGCATCTCTCGGCCCGCGCCTATTTCCGCGTACTTAAACTGGCCCGTACTATCGCTGATCTGGAGAATAAAGACGACATCGCTCCCACCCATATTGCCGAAGCGCTTCAGTATAGGCCGAAGATGGAATAAACCTGGCGTAACTGATCACTGACTTTAAATAACCATGTCATTCTGAACGTAGCGTAGCGAAGTGAAGAATCTCGAGAATGACGTAAAGTGTTAATTAAACGGGATTCTTCGCTCCGCTCAGAATGACAGTGAGCGCTTGCAACCTAACAAATTGTCGATTTTACCCTAAATATGATATAATCATAGTAAGCTTAAACAAGAAAATCTATGAAAAAATATTTTGTAATTTTACTACTAATCTTTATAATAATGCCGCTTTCCGGCTGTCTCAAAGACCTGGGGGAACCACCCAAGGGAGTTACCTTAAACTTCTGGCGGGTCTGGGACGGGTCTGATGATTTTGCCGAAATCATTGCCTCTTATGGCCGCAAACATCCATACGTTACAATTAAATACAAAAAGCTCCGCTATGATGAATTTGAGCAAGAGCTAATTGAAGCCTTTGCCACTGACCGGGGACCGGATATTTTCTCTATCCATAACACCTGGATGTACGGCTATCAGGCCAAAGGCCTGTTGTCGCCGATGCCGCCCCAAACCGTAATGACTGTTTCGGAAGTCAAGGGCAGTCTTAAAAAAGAAGTCTATTGGAATAAAATTACAAATAAAAGTCCTAGCCTCAACCAAATCCGCGATAATTTTGTTGATACGGTTTACGGCGATGTAGTAATTAATTATAAAGATGAAAAAACCAAGGTATCCAGCCCGCGTGTCTTTGGCCTGCCTCTTTCGGTTGATACTCTGGCCATGCTTTATAATAAAGACCTTTTTAATAATGCCGGCATTACCAGTCCACCCGAATTCTGGAACCGGGAATTCCAACAAGACGTTAAAAAGCTGACCAAACAAAACAACAAAGGCGAAATTATTCAATCCGGTGTTGCTCTTGGCGGCAGCGACAATATTGAGCGCTCAACCGACATCCTTTCGGTACTGATGATGCAAAATGGAGCCCAAATGATGCAAGGCTCAAAGGTTTCTTTTCATCGTCGGCCAGCCGGAGAGGACAGAGACTATAATCCGGGCATTGATGCCTTAAGGTTCTATTCTGATTTTGCCAACCCGGCCAAAGAAGTATACAGCTGGAACTCTAACCTGGAAAACTCCTTGGACCTATTCATCGCCAACAAACTGGCCATGATATTTGGCTACTCATATATGCTGCCAACCATTAAATCTAAGGCGCCAAAACTGAACTTTTCTATTGCTCCATTGCCACAAATTGAGGGCAACCCGCAGAACATTAACTATGCCAATTATTGGGTAGAAGTGGTTAGTAATAAATGCAAAAACAAGGATGCGGCCTGGGATTTTATTAAATTTATTACCACCAATAAAGGTGCGGCAAAAAGCTATCTGGATAAAACTAACCGACCGACCGCTTTGCGCGCTTTAATCGACGAACAGATCGAGGAAGAGATCATTGCTCCCTTTATTGATTCGGTCTTAACTGCCAAAAGCTGGTACCGCGGCAATGACGCAATCACGGCTGAAAATATTTTAAATGACATGATCGACAAAGTAGTCAATAACCAAAACACTATATCTGAAGCGGTTAACATCGCGGCGCAAAAAGTTCAACAAACTGTAAAAAGTAATTAGTTAATATATGCCTAAAATAATTTTATTTTTATTAATTGGAATTTTTTTCTCCTTTTTGATATTGTCTATTGCCCCCAGTGTAGTAAGTGCCCAATCTTTAGTAGATGCAAGTAGTGTGGACTGCCGTAAAGACGGAACCTGTGAACTAAACGATATCTGGAAAATTGTCGTGGCCGGAACTAACATAATTTTTGGCATTATTGGTACAGTTGTTTTAGTAATGTTTATATATGGCGGTTTTACATTTATGACTTCAGCCGGAAGTAAGGAACGGGTTACAAAAGGAAAAACCATTATTATCCAGTCTATCATTGGTATGGCTATTATGTTCCTTAGCTATACAATTGTCGGCTTTGTTTTTGCCATGCTGGGTATATCAGGCAATTTTTATTCCACCGGCTGGTTTACATAACGTTATTTTCCCTAGCGGGAAAAGCCGCGCTACGAATGCGGCACATGCGAATTAAAATAAAAAACTTATGCTGGGCTTAAAACCCAGCCTAATTTTATTAAACATGAATCCATTTACCAAAAGTAAAATAAACGACACTAAGGAACTGATTGCACTAGAGCTTAAAAAAGCTCGAACTGACAAAAACCTAAGCCTGGAAAAGGCGGCTCAAAAAACCAACATTAATAAAAAATACCTTCTTGCTCTGGAAGAAGGCGAATTTGACAAGCTACCGACCGGCATTTACCAAAAAAACTTTCTTAGAGAGTACGCCAGATTCCTTGGTCTTGATGCTAAGGAATTGCTTAATATTTTTGACCAAGAATTTGGACCACGTAACAAAACGCGAACTAAACCTTTTGCGCGTAAAGTACCTCAAGCTAGATTTTTTATTACTTTCCCAAGAATTATCAGAACAATTATTATTGTTACAATTATTTCCGTCTGTTTAGTATATTTAGCTTATTATATAAGTAATATAATTGCTCCACCACAGCTCACGATTATTTACCCGCGCGAAAATCTAAGCACCGACCAAAGTGTTCTAACGGTATCAGGGAAGACCGAAACTGAAACCAACGTACTTATTAATCAAGAAAAAATACTCCCTGATTCAAACGGCTTTTTTAGCTTGGAAATTAACCTTAAACCCGGCCTTAATACCGTGACAATAATCGCCCAAAAAAAATACAGCCGGGAGAATAAAATAGAAAGAATAATTTTAATGAGCAGTGAAAAATAGGAGAAGAAATTACTTGATTTTTTTGTTTGCATTTTAAAAATAAAGAAGCTATACTTTTTATCAATAATACTAAATTTAAAAAACGAAGTGTTTATTATATATTATTCGTATATTCGTAAACAATTCGTATATTCGTAATATGGCTAAAGAAAAAACAAACATCAGTGAAAAAGCCAAAGCGGCCGATGAGGCTATGGAACAAATAAAAACCAAATTCGGTGAAGGAGCAATAATGAAATTCGGTGAAGCCAGAAAATCCAACGTGGACGTGGTCCCAACCGGCTGTTTGTCCCTGGACATTGCTCTGGGGATCGGCGGTGTTCCCCGCGGACGCATCATTGAAATATTTGGCCCGGAAGCGAGCGGTAAAACCACTTTAGCCCAGCACATTGTCGCTGAAGTGCAAAAACTGGGCGGAATTGCCGCTTTTATCGATGCCGAACATGCCCTAGACCCGGATTATGCCTCAAAAATTGGTGTAAACGTCAAAGAAATGCTTATTTCCCAGCCCGACACCGGCGAACAGGCCTTGGAAATACTGGAAACCCTGGTCCGCTCCAACGCGGTTGACGTAGTCGTTGTTGACTCGGTCGCCGCCCTGGTTCCGCAAAAGGAAATTGAAGGTGACATGGGTGACCAGCACATGGCCCTCCAGGCCAGGCTAATGAGCCAAGCGCTTCGCAAGTTAACTGGCGTTGTCAGCAAAACAAAGACGGTAGTAATATTTATCAACCAAATCCGGCACAAAATTGGCGTCTTCTTTGGCAACCCGGAGGTCACGACTGGCGGCAATGCTTTAAAATTCTATTGCTCGGTCCGGATTGAAGTGCGGCGCTCAGCCCAGATCAAGCAAGCAGACAAAATAATCGGCAACCGCGTCAAAACCAAAGTGGTCAAAAACAAGGTAGCTGCCCCTTTCCGCACCTGTGAATTTGACATAATGTATAATGAAGGCATTTCTATTTCCGGCGATCTCCTGGATACCGGCGTGGTAAACAATGTTATTAATAAATCCGGCAACTCCTACACTTTTAACGACATTAAGCTGGGCGTGGGCCGGGAAAACGCCAAACGCTTCCTCCGCGCGGACAAAAAACTGATGAAAGAAATTAGGAAAAAAATTATCAGCGCAATCAAAGCACGCGAAGCGGAAGAAGAATAGAAAACACGAAAAAAACGAAAAAAAACGAATAGAACGAACTTAGATTGATAAAATATATTACAAAAACGGACTCTTGATTATAAAGAGTCCGTTTTATATAATTCGTTTATTTCGTATTTTTTTGTTCTATTCGTGTATCTAAGCTCGTTCCGCGTATTCACCGGTCTCGGTGTTGATGCGGATAATGTCACCTTCGTTAATGAAAAGCGGGGCTGATATTTCCGTGCCTGTTTCTATCACTACTCTCTTGTTTACGTTGCCGGCCGAATTTCCTTTGACACCGGGAGGAGCACTCGTTACTTTAAACTCCATCTTGATCGGCAAATCAATGGCTACCGGATTGGATTCAAAATATAGGACATCAACATCGGTCCCGTCTTTTAGGAATTTAATTTTATCGCCAATCGCCTCCAGATCAATTGTAAACTGTTCGTAGGATTCGTTATCCATAAAATTGGCATTGTTCTCGTCGGCATACATAAAATTGGCTTTTTTCTTCTCGGTGTCAGCGGCCTCTGCTTTATCATTGCCTTGAAAAGTTTTATCCAAAACCGAACCATCAATCAAATTCTTCAGCTTTACCTTGAGCACCGCGCCGCCCCGGGCGACCTTATGATGGTCGGTCCGGGTAACAATAAATGGTGCCTTATTCACCTGAATAATTTTTCCTATTTTTATTTCGTTTAAACTAAGCATGTATCACATAACACATAACACATAACAATCTAAATGCTATGTGTTGTGTGTTTTATGTTATGTGTTCTATTTATTAGTATAAGGAAGCAAGGCCATGGTCCGGGCTCGCTTGATGGCAGTTGCCAATTTTCGCTGATGCCAAGAGCACATGCCGGTACGTTTACGCGGCAGAATTTTCTTGTAAACATTAGTAAAACGACGGATCGTATTAATATCCTTATAGTCCACTTCACTAATATTATTAACACAGAAATGGCAAGCTTTGTCTTGTTTGATTTGTTTAGTCATTTATTAAACGACAGTAAACAGACGGCAGACGGCAGAGCGCTGCTTACTGTTTACTGTTTACTAAAATGGTATATTTTCTACTTTTATTTCGTCTTCTTGTGGGTTAGCGTCAGTGTCGGTATCACTGCCAACCGCTTGACTGGAGTCAATTACCGGCTCTTCATTTGGAGCGGGTGGCTGTTCGTCGCCTCCCATTGGAGCAGCGCCGGCACCGGCCCGATCCAACATGATCATGTTGTCGGCTACGATCTCGGTGCGATAGCGCTTAACGCTGTCCTGGCCAACCCAATCACGAGTTTGCAAGCGGCCTTCAATATAAACCTTTGAGCCTTTGTGCAGATACTGGCCGCAAATTTCCGCTAAACGGCGCCAGGCAACAACATTATGATATTCTACGCGCTCTTGGCGCTGACCAGCCTGGTCCTTCCAGATTAAATTGGTCGCGACCGAAAAAGAAGCAACAGAGTTTCCATTAGGAGTGTTGCGCAATTCCGGATCGCGGGTTAGATTGCCAATGATCATGGCTTTGTTGAGGTTCATATTTTTTGTTCTTTACTTTTGTTTCTAAAGGTAATAAAACAAAAGAATTAATTATAAACTATTAAAATTTAGAGAAGGTCATCGGTTTCTAAAATTTTATCCAACTTTTCATCCAAGTCTTTAAGATCAACCGGCTTCTTTTTCTCAAGCTTTTTCTCTTCTTTTTTAATTTCTTTTTCTTCTTTCTCTTTTGTCTTAGCTACCCGTTTCTCAGCCGCTCTTTTCTCGGCCTCTATTTCTTCTGTACTGCGTACTTGTTTGGCGACCAGCATATGCCGCAATATCTCATTGGACAAACGAAAAGTGCGATCCAAACCAGCTACTTTGTCTGCTTCCAAGTCAAACTCTACTAATTGATAATAACCGTGATGGAAATGCTCAATTGGATAAGTAAATTTTTTCTTGCCCCACTCTTCTGAGTATGTGACCGCGCCACCATTGTCCGTAATTGTTTTATTTACTTTCTCTCTAATAGGCTTAAGCTCATCCTCCGTAAACTTATTAGAAATAATATAAAGCATTTCATAATGCGGAATTTTGTTTGATTTATTCTTTGCCATAAAATCTATAATAAAAAAATCCCTAGATATTCTTGGGCCTTTGCGTTTCATGTATTATAAATGCCAAGGCTTAAAATTGGGATTATTTCAAGAATACCTTTAGCCCCGTACTGATCTACAGTGGGGCTATTCCATGTTATTACACTGGAATATGGGAAAGGTTAATTAAATTTTAAACGTAATTGCACTTTAGCATATTGAGTATTTTTTTGCAAGTACGCCTTTTTCCTGCTAAGGTAATAGTGTTAACCTGGGTTTTTGCTCCCGAGGCGCATCAGCCTCTGGCTGAAAAACCCAGGTTAATCAAAAAATTTTATGAAATATTTTTTTATCCTCGGTTCTAACCCGGTTCTGTCACTAGCTGAATTATCAGCGGTTTTTAACTTGGCAAAAAACTCCAAAGAAATTAAACTCTTAGGCAATATTTTACTGCTTGAGCTGGGTAATGACATAAACCCGTCTAAGCTGATAAAAAAAATTGGCGGCACGATTAAAATCGGCCGCATAGAAAAAATTGCCAACCGCTATACGGACCAAACAGACAAAATCATCAAACTATTAAACCCTGGCGAGGGTAAATTTAAATACGGCTTTTCTTATTATGGCCCGGGAAAATTTGACGCCAAAACCCTAGCCATGAAGATAAAGAACCATTTACGGGAAAATAAAGTCTCCTGCCGCTGGGTAACCAGTAAAGAACGCACTCTTTCGAGCGTAGTGGTAGAGCAAAACAAATTAACCGGCCCTGGTCTCGAAATCGTCTTGATCGCTGATAACAAAAATCTCTATATCGGGCGTACCTTGGCAGTGCAAGCATTCAAAGAACTGTCTTACCGCGATTACGGCCGACCGGAGCGGGATGATAAATCCGGCATGCTCCCACCCAAACTCGCCCAAATCATGATTAATCTATCAGGAATAAAACCTGACCCTGACACAATAATTTTAGATCCTTTCTGCGGCTCCGGCACTGTCCTTGCTGAAGCACTCATAATGGGACATAAAAATATTATTGGCTCTGATTCTTCAGAAAAAGCAATCTCCGATACTAGAAAAAATATCGTCTGGATAGAAAAAAAATTCGAAATTCGAAATTCGAAATTCGAAATTATCAAATCTAGTGCCACTGAATTAACAAAAAAAATTAAACCAAGCTCAATTGATGCAATAGTCACCGAACCTTATCTGGGACCTCAACGCGGCAGAATAAATATTAAACAAACCGTTGCTGAACTTAATAAATTATACTCAAACGCGCTGAAAGAATTTAAAAAAGTACTTGCTCCTAACGGTCGAGTGGTTATGGTCTGGCCTATTTTTCGCGTAACTCATAACTTGGAACGCATAACCCCCAACTTAACAGATTTTAAAATAATTAATCCTATTTCTAAAAATTTACAAGAAAATAAAACTGTAAATTTAACGAGCAGAAATACGATTATCTACGGTAGGGAAGGGCAACGAATTTGGCGGGAAATCGTCTTGCTAGCACCTGATTCCTAAATTGCCAGACATATCAAATGCTGATTGATTAAAATTTTATATTATAAAACGGAGAAGAGCAATCTTCCCCGTTTTTTTCTTGTTTAAACAAATACTATTTACTAAACAAAAAATGACAAACATCACCATCCTGCATAATATAATTCTTGCCTTCAGTACGGATTAAGCCTTGGTCGCGGGCAGCTGACTCACTGCCAGCCTTTATAAATACTTCCCAATTAATTACTTCGGCGCGGATAAAGCCTTTTTCAAAATCTGTATGAATTACCCCAGCCGCTTCTGGAGCCATAGCCCCAACCCTCAGAGTCCAGGCCCTGGTTTCGTCCGGACCGGTAGTAAAAAAGGTGATTAAGCCAAGCAGTTTATAGGACGCTTTGATCAATTTATTGAGTCCGCTGTCTGACAAGCCCAGCTCTTTGATAAATTCTTTTTGTTCTTTTTCTTCCAAATTAGCAATTTCTTCTTCTTGTTTAACATCAAGATTTATTAATTCGCCATCCCAGTCAGGATCAATTTCCGTCTGATCGCTATTATTCAACACATATATAACCGGCTTAGCGCTTAGCAGGCTTAAGCCTTTAATTAAATACTTATCATCGTCAGGCATCTCCAGCTCACGCGCCGGTTTGCCACTTTCCAAAAGCACTTTCAAAGGCTCTAATATCTTTTTTAGTTTAATTAATTCTTTGTCCCCGCTCTTTGCTTCTTTGCTCACCTTGGCAAGACGTTTCTCAACCGTGGCCAAATCAGCCATTATCAATTCTATATTAATGGTTTCTTTGTCTTCTTCCGGGTCGATCTTGCCGGCGACATGAGTAATATTCTCGTCTTCAAAATTCCTCACTACTTCGCAAATTGCGTCGCATTCCCGGATATTGGCAAGAAACTTGTTTCCCAAACCTTCTCCTTTGTGAGCACCGCTAACCAGCCCGGCAATATCAATAAATTCAATAGTAGTGGGAATAATTTTTTTGGGCTTAGAAACTGCTGCCAGCTTCCCCAGTCTTTCGTCCGGAACTTTCACCACCCCCACGTTAGGGTCAATCGTGCAAAAAGGATAATTGCTGGCCTCGGCTTTATTTTTGGTTAAGGCATTAAACAAGGTAGACTTGCCCACGTTAGGCAGGCCCACTATACCAATTTTTAGAGACATATTAAAATAATAATTATTAGCTACTCTAATATAGCAATATCATCAAATAAAATCAATTGCACGCCGCACACGCCCACCTTCCTGGAGAAAATAAGCAAAGCGTTAAAAAACCCTTGACATTAACAAAAATATATGCTATACTATAAATATAAGCATACAAAAAGCCTTGTAGGGCTTATTTTTATGCTCTAAAAATTAAAACAAAAACAAAAATGGAAGAAGCAACAAGCACGGAGTCTTGCGACAGCACTCCAAAGTATCAAATTTTTGGCGAGGAGTTTGGCTATGCCCTCCTTACCGCAACTATGGCCTGCACATTTGCATTGATTAACGCGGTGCAATATGTAGCCTAATTTTTTTAAACTTCCATACTTTAAAACCCCGGCTTAAAACAAGTCGGGGTTTTATTTTTTACTTTGACAAAACTAAAAAATATTGATAAAGTACTAATGTATAAATAATGTCAACGCTTAAATTTTTAATAAATTTTAGTGTTAACACAAATTAATGGACAATCAAAATTTTGCTGGCGACCGCAAAATGTATCAAGGTAATTGGACCTGTTCCGGTTGTGGAGCGGCCATTACCGAGCTACCTTTTGAGCCAGATGGAGAGCGACCGCTTTTCTGCCGAGACTGCCATCGTGCTAAAATGCAAGATCGTCGCCCTCGACAATTCTAATAGAAAATATTAAGCGAATTATCAATTAGTATATTTCTATCAAATAAAAATACCGCCAAAATCAGCGGTATTTTTATATTAATCTAAAGATTTTGATTATCAAGTAGTTTTGGGGTATACTCAATAATTTTTAAAATACCTCGCTGTAACGAATCCATAGTTGTCCATGATATATCAAAATCTACCATATCATATTGCAGTGAGTTTCTTTGCTGTACTATTCTGTCAAATTCATCAAAAATTGCATTTATCTCATCCCGAGTTTCCTCATCTTTCTCCTCGGTTTCATAATAACTTGCTAATAATTCTTTACCGAATATCATTGAGTATTGATGTCCCATTGCTGACTTGGGCTTATAGCCAAAATTACATATTGTCAACAAACAAATAAGTCGAATGGCGTCGTAATATCCCAGAAATACATTCTCGGCATATTTATCTTGTCCTGCCTTCTCGTATTCCTTGTGGTTCTTGTATGCGTTTTCATATGCCCTTTTTGCTCTTTCAAACAAAACAAGAACCCCCTCTTTATTTATGGGAATATTTTCAATGCGTTTTGCCTCGACTAAACCATTTAGTCTGTTAAAGATTTCATCCATTCTGATTGTTTAATAATAATATGTGGCTCATTAAGAATGTTTGTTATAAACGGATTTCTGTTTTCAACTTTTCGTTTAAACTCATCTGGGCTATACACCTGATAATTTATTTTTCTATTTAGCTCCAGTTCAAATGCAGGCACCTTCTTTAATAAATTTGATTGATTAATGCCGTCGCCAATAATCAGCAAATCAACATCACTATCAATACTTTCACTTTTTTTTGCAATGGAGCCATAAATTAATGCAACTTCAATTGCTTCAGTATTTTCGAGCGAATCAATAAGTTCTTTAATTTTGGCCTCGATTCCAAGCGTCTTAGACAAAATAGCTTTTACTTCTTCTAGCAGGGGATGATTCTTATTTAATTTAAAATAACGATTACCATCAGTGTACTCGTCTAATAAAAATTTTGAATTAAGAAGCACTAAAAGGGAGCGCCGAGTTTTTGATAAATCTTGTTCAATAATCCTGGCTATTTGTCTTACGTAATATTTTTCGTCTGGATTTTGAAAAAATAAATTGAGGATTTTACCCTGTCCGTTTTTCACAAATTCTAACATGTTATTTCCTTATTTATTTAATATTAACCCAGCTTATCATAGATGTTTCAAAAAGTGAAACACTTATGTCAAAAAGTGAAACAGTAATAATATTTTATCTAAAATTAGCAAAAATAATAATAATAATTTATACTAATATTATACCACAATTTATTTTATACGCCAATAATTAAATTAAACATAATTAAATTAAACTCTTTTTCCTTAAAAATTAAATAAATAGGTATAACTATACCTTTTCTATACCTATTTTATACCTATTAATCTGTTTGTAAAATAAAAATACCGCCAAAATCAGCGGTATTTTTATA
>JAGLNE010000060.1 GCA_023139655.1 Candidatus Parcubacteria bacterium | reverse complement strand
ATTAAGCTTTGGATTAGAATTTAAGTATGATAATATTACGCCGGTTTCGTAATTATGGTATAATATTATTATGCATAAATATAAACCCGTGGTTTTGGTTGTTTTGGACGGCTGGGGAGAATGGGATACCAAAATGGGTAACCCAATAACCTGCGCCCGCTTGCCAATGATCGATAAACTTAACCAATGGTACCCTAAGATGCTTTTAGAAGCATCCGGCCTGTCAGTTGGGCTGCCTTGGGGTGTTTTTGGCAACTCTGAGGTTGGGCACCAAACCATGGGCTCTGGGCAGATTATCTATCATTATCTGCCTACGATTACGGCGGCTATTCAAAGCCGGCGTTTTTTTGAAAACAAAGCACTTTTGGAAGCAATTAATTGGGTTAAAAAGCATAAAAGCAGACTGCATTTGATCGGCCTGGTTTCAAGCGGCGGGGTGCATTCCCATATTGACCATATATACGCCCTGCTTAAGCTGGCCCGTGAGCAGGAGATAAATGATGTGTTTATCCATGCTATGACTGACGGGCGGGATACACCGCAAAAAGAAGGGATTAATTTTATTGGACAGCTGGAAACAAATATTAAAAAGATCGGCTGTGGCCAAATCGCCTCCGTTACCGGGCGCTATTTTACCATGGACAGGAACAGAAATTGGGACCGGGTTGAAAAGGGCTTGGCAGCCTGTATTGACGGCACAGGAATCTTAGACAGCGATCCGCACGTAGCGATCCAAAAACAATATGACGATGCCGAGAGCAAAGGCGATGAGTATCTGGAGCCGATCGTTATTGTCAACGAGAAAAAAGAGCCACTTGGACAAATAAGAGAAAATGACGCGATCATTAATTTTAATTTTCGCTCAGACCGGGCCCGTCAAATGTCTTACGCCTTCACTCAAAATAATTTTGATAAATTTGCGAATTTGCGTATTCCCAATAATTTAAAATATGTAGGCTTTGCCAGGTACGCGGAGGACATAGAAGCACCGGTGGTTTTTCTTCCGCAGAAAATTACTACCCGTCTTGGCCAGATTTTATCCGATGGGCAGAAAAGTCAGCTGCGAATAGCGGAAACGGAAAAATTCGCTCATGTAACTTATTTTTTTAACGGCGGTTTGTCCGACCCTTTTGAGGGCGAAGAACGTATTTTTGTGCCTTCCAAGAATGCCCGCTCCTACGCGGAAATACCGGAAATGAGCGCTTACGAGGTTAATGACAAGCTGCTAAAGGCAATAGAGTCTGATAAATATGATTTTGTCTTGGTTAATTATGCCAATCCGGATATGGTGGGCCATACCGGCGATTTTAAAGCCGGCATTAAGGCCCTGGAAGTGGTTGATGAGTGCTTGGGCAAGCTTACAGACCTGGTTTTGAGTAAAAACGGTTGTTTATTGGTTACCGCTGACCACGGGAATATTGAAGAAATGGTAAATTTGGAAACCGGGCAAATAGACACTCAGCATTCTACCAATCCGGTGCCTTTTTGGTTTGTGTCTGGCAAAAGTAAACTAAAAGAGCCTCTAGAGGAGGCAAATAAAGAGATTAAGGGGATGATCGCTGATATAGCAGCAACAGTTTTGGACCTGTTTAATATAAAAAAACCGTCCGGCATGATCGGCGAAAGCCTTATTAATCGGTTTGGCCTAAAGGAAGACGAGGAATAGTTTATTCCTCAACAAAGATGGCCTCCACCGGGCATTCATCGGCGGCCTGCATTGCGCAGTCGCTTTTTTCAGTGCTGATAACCTCAGATTTTCCGCTCGCATTAAGGCGGAAAGTGCTGGCACAGATCTCGGAGCAACGCCCGCAGCCAATGCATTTATTTTGGTCAACAGTTATTTTCATAAATTGATTATTTTTCTTAATTATATTATATCATTTTAGTATTTTTGTTTCAATATAATGAAAATTTAAGATTCTAGGTAATTAAAAAAAGTTATCCACTTTTTTGATTTTTCCACAGCAATTTAAGGCCTTGAAATTTTAATTTACAATGCTATTATAAACATGTAAGCCAACGATGCCTAAAATTAGGCTAGGTATTCCACCTTGACAAAACTATATGTTGTGGTATAATGGTATTATAGGATACAAGATATAGTGGTGGGAGGAATTCTACGAAAACACCAACTTTGCCCCTTATAAAGATAAGTAAATGTAAACGGTGTTTTTTTGTTTGTTTAATACACGAAGTAAACGAACTAAAACGAAAGCAACGAAAGTAGGCGAAAGGGTGTGAAGAAAATTCGTGTTGATTCGTTTCTTATTCGTTAAATTAGTGTTATAACATGAAGTGTCCAGTTTGTTTATATCAAGACACCAAGGTAGTGGATTCCCGGGTCGCCAGTGACGGCCTGTCTATCCGCCGCCGCCGTGAATGTTTAAAGTGCGGTTTCCGTTTTTCCACTTACGAAGAAATTGAAATTCTTGATCTGACAATAGTTAAGAGAGACGGCCGCAAAGAAGTATATAGCCGGGAAAAACTGATTCGCGGTTTAAAAAAATCTTTGGAAAAATTAGCAATTACCGATGATCGCTTCAAAAAGTTGATTAATGCGATTGAACGCGATCTGCAGGTTATTAGAAAAAATGAAGTTACCAGCAATCAGGTCGGTCAGATAATAATGAAGCACCTCAAAAAGACCAATCATGTTGCCTTTATCCGTTTTGCCAGTGTTTATCAGCAGTTTAAAGACGTTCAGACTTTTCAGCGCGAACTTAATAAACTACTTAAAAATAAAAGGGGTAAGAAGAAATCAAAGTGATAGACTTACTGCATAATAATTTTTTACTGCAATTTCCATATTTCGGTAAATTTTCCTAAAAAATTATTGGCCTATATTATCACATAAGCAAAAAATTTTTTAGAA
>JAGLNE010000006.1 GCA_023139655.1 Candidatus Parcubacteria bacterium | reverse complement strand
ATCATTTAATCCTTTAATATTATGAGATAAAGGCTTTTCAATAAAAATAGCTTTTGGCTTTAACTTAATACATTTTTTTATGGTTTCAAAATGTTTAGCTGTTTCATTGGTTACAAAAATTATGTCAAAATCAGCATCAGCGCTAAAATCATCCCATGAAGAAACAATATTTTTCAAAGAAATATCTTTCCTTTTAGTTAATATTTTTATATCAAAATTATATTTTTTTAGATTTTGATAATGCCTATTGCCAATAGAACCAAAACCTATGATCCCGATTTTCATAATTTTTTCTCCTCTATTTTTTTAATTCTTTTTTTGATTTCATCCTTGTTTTTATAAAAAATTTCCGCCATTACCCATTCTTCCGGCATATCCAAGTCAACGGAACGCCACTTTGGGCACACTATTGCCTTTGTTTTTTTGGTAATAATCCTTTTTTCTTTATACAAAGCTTTTAGTTCTACAATATAAACAAAACAGCCGTTTAACAAATAGGCCGGTTCCCAGGTTTGCGTATTGTTTGACTTGGCTTCTGATCCGTTAACTAAAATAATGTCATTGTCTGGACTAAGATGATATAACTTAGGGTGTGTCGGGCAAACAGTAAGCGCGGTTGTAGCGTCTGTTTTTTGCATTAATTCCCAACATTTTTCAATATCTTCTCTATCTCTCAGGGGTGAGGTGGTTTGCAAGATCATTAAATGGGTTGGGATATAACTTTCATTTTTTTTAAGCTTATCCAATACGTAAAATAAACTATCAATTACATTGGTATCATCCTGCGCCAAGTGGGATGGCCGCAAAAAGGGGACATCAGCTTTGTATTTTTTAGCCACTGCGGCAATTTTTTCTGAATTAGTATCAACAATCACACGATCAATGCATTCGGTATTTAAGGCCTGCTCTATGGCACGCGCTATCAAAGGCTTTCCTAAAAAATTTTTAATATTTTTGCCCGGTATCCGCTTTGAGCCCGATCGAGCGGGTATAATAGCCAGTATTTTATTATTTTTATTCATGGTTGTTATAGATTAGATTTAATTATCTTATAAATTCTTTCAGAAGAATTACCATCTATTTTATAACACAATTTATTAATAGTGTTTTGTCTTTCTTTTTGATGTAATTTATTATTTTTTAAATATTGCTCTATTAAACTAATTACCTCTTCTCCGTTATTTGCCAAAGATACACTTTTTTCATTCAAAACAACATTGTAGTGGGTGCAATTATATAATTCTCGCATTGGAATTATAGGCCCGCTATTTAACGACTCACTAGCCTTTAATAAATCGTAATAAATATTTACAACCGGTTTGTTGAAAGCAAAAGAATCTAAAACAAAAGTTGACATAAACGTGACCACAGTATCTGAAATATTTAATACTTCAGCGGTCCAATCCATATTATCTTCTGTCGGATCCCAATAATCACTAAACATATTTGTTATTTTTATGTTTTCATCATCAATATAAATATTGGGAAATTTTTTAAATCTATGATACAGCCTCTTCCGCATATTACTATAATGCGGCCTTAAAATTAAATTGTATTTTTCATTTATGCCGTGGTTGTTGATCAAGTCATCAATATATACCTCGTCCCAATGAGTCCAAAGTCCCTCTGAGGCGTACAGTATAATTGGTTTTTTATTATCCAGATCAGTCTTCTTACAAAACTCTTCTTTTGATAAATATTTCTTTTTGTTTTTATAAATATCAAATTGAGGGAACCCGCTTATCTTTATGTTATTTTCTTTTATTAACTGCTCGCTTGCAACCCAATCTTTCATAAACTCATTATTTAATATTGTTACATCAGACGGCGCTCTAAAAAATAACCGACCAACAGTATCCCAGCTTTTAGGCATGCTAATTGATTTTACTTTTAATCTTTTTGCCGCCTTGATCATAACAGCATCCAGCTGAGAATAAATTGAAGAGCAGAATAATAAATTTGGTTTGTGTTTTTGGAATAAATAATCATATTCCTTTTCAATTATAATATTAAATTCTATCCATCTGGCTATTTTTTTAAATATTTTAAATTTACTGATTATTGAAAATAAAATATGCTTTATCCAGTACACGGTTTTTGTATTTGGTTTTTTGTAGGCCCCGCCAAATTTTATTTTACGATGTTCTGTTTCGGTATAAACAAGCCCGTTAAATAAAATGAGAAAGAATTTTCTTATTTTTGGCAATGTGCTATTTTTTACCTCCTCAATGTAAACATTGCCATGTTTGAATTCATCCAGGAAATACTGGTGTGCTTTTGTGGGAATTATTATAATTATTTTATGATTATCATTTACCAGGTTTTTAAACACCTTGGTTCTTAAAATATTCCTAGCCAGCGCTCCTCTGGTAATTGTAATAAATATAGTACTCATAGAATTATTTATTTTTTGTGACGCGATATAATTAATATGTATTTAAAATAACTACAAGCATTTGGTCTATCGCTTTTGATATTTGTGTATATTTAATATTTAATTTATGCGCCAAAAACGATACAGAAGATGAAGAAAAAATGTATGGATGATATGGGTTCATTTGATCAAATACCAACAAATTTGGTGTTTGTATATATATCAAACCTCCTTGCTTTAAACATTTACTTGCATATTTTAAAACATTGAAAGGATTCACTATATTTTCCAAAGAATGGGAAAAAATAATTACATCATATTTTTTATTGTCTTTCGACAAACCTTCCAGCTCTTCAGCATATTTCCCAATAATGAAAATATTACCTTGTTTTTTCATCGTTTTTCTAGCTTCTTCTGAGGGTTCAATAGCAAAAACATTACATTTATATTTTTCGTAAAAAGCTTCCAGAGTCACGCCAAAGCCACTGCCAACTTCTAATATGTTTGAATTTTCATTCAATGCAATATGTTCTTTAATAACCGGTAAAATAGTTTTTATTCTTTGGGCCTTATGTTTTTCTATTCTATTTTTTTTTCCCTCCTTTTCATTCCATTTATAATTATTATCCCATTTGTATTTTTTAATATTCCAGATTTGATCACTCTGTTTAAATCCTAAATTCCTTATTTTCTGTTGCCAAAATAATTCTTTGTAAAAATTTTGATATGACCCTTTTGTTGGTTGTGGGTTCATATATTTTAATCCGCACTTTGGACAAATTACATACCAGAAATCAGTATCAAGCCAATTAATTTTACCATTTGGAATCATTATTTCAAACTCGCAAAGTGGGCAATTTTTTAATGCTTCAAATTTAAAATTTATTTTTGAATATTTACTCTCTTCTTCCATGTTTTATATCTTATATTTAATAAAAACTTTTTTTTCCAGTGAAGATAAAATATCATCAACTATTTGTACTTGTTTATCTGTTAAATAGTTTTTCCAGTCTCCAACAACCCCTTTTCTATAATGGCTTTTCCTCATTTCGTTATTTATTATTTCTTTTTTATCTTCCTTGCTTATTGATTTATCTTTTTTTCTGCAACTATCAATTGATGCCGCCTCTATCATATTACTAATTAGTTTATTATTTGTTTTTACTTCTAGATAATTCAGCAAATTATTTATCACTTTGTTTGGATTATTTTTCAACATTTCATAAGTAAGGCAATGGATATATCCATTATATTTTAACATACTTTCATATTCCTTTTTAATTCTATTGGTACAATAGTCCATAACAAATTTATTTGAAATTTTTTCCTCTTTTTTCCTGCCTTTTCTTATTTGATGAAAATTCCAAGATACAATTCTGTCTTTAGGGTCTCTTAATATACATATTTTTTTAACTCTTGGGTAAAAATCATCAATCATGTCAAGATGAAATACATATTCAGTTGTTTTGTCACCAACTATTTTTTTCCCTTCACTGTGTTTATCACACCATTCACGGTAACGGTCACGAAATTTGTTAAAAAGTTCTTGTTGATTAATTTTATTAAGTAAGGGGACTAAATCAGCATAAAAATCATTATGATGGTTTAGAAATGAATTTTTAAAAGCCCGGCCATCATCTTTGTTAATACTGGCAAGCATATCAAAAATTCTTCCCTCACAAACTCCGGTTTGTCCGCCACATAAATCAGGAAAACACCTTATTTCCGGGTGCGCGTTAAGCAATGCCGTAACCCAATAAGAGCCACTTTTTTGTAGACCTACCACGAAAAAATCTGGATCATTTATTTTTTTCATTTTTTTATATTTTTGATAAGTCTATTATGGGATATTTTCCGCCATTTACATCATTTGTGTCAAAACGTTTAAGTAATAGTGGATTATTCAAATCATAATTTACTTCTCTATTCAGAGCAAAACCATATTTTATTTCTAGCGATTGCACCACGTTTTTAATTTTTTCCGAAACATCAGCCTCTCCTATTGTTCCAATTGGGTAAGAAATACCATTAAGTTTTTTAATTTTAAAAACATTTTTAATATAATTATAATTTTTAACAATATCTTCAACTACTTCTTTTTTTATTGTATATGGAATATTTATATGTGAATTCGTATGCAAACCAATAGAAAATAATTTATTATTTGCTATTTTTTTAATATTATTCTTACTTAAATATGTTTTTTCACAAAATTCTAATTCGTTTTCATAATAATCGTCAAATATTTTATCTACAATTTTGCTTACAATGTTTTGTTTTATTAAGCTATTTAATAAATATTTCAATTGTCTTGTCCTATTATCATTTTCATATTTATTTTCTTTTTTTGCTTGTTTTATATTTATCTTTTTTAATTCAATATTTTTTCCTGTCATTTCACTATAATATTCAACAACTTTGTTCAACATTTCAGCTGGCGATATAATAGATAATAAATTCCATATTTTATGAACCGGACAAGCCTTTCCGGACATATAAGGCAATGTATTAATATAAAAAACAGCTGGAATTTTCATTTCTTCCAAAATCGGCAAAGCATTTTTATATTGCGTTTTCAAACCATCATCAAAGGTGATCATGCAACTTTTTTCCGGCAGACGTCTTTTGCCCGTAACAGCTAAGACCAACTCTTCCTCACTTATAAATTTAAACATTTTTCCAAGCTTGCTAAGTTGGTTACGCAATCTCTGCGGAGAAATTGGATAAATTCCTGATTTATATTTTTTTTCATCATCAATATAGTGATAATTTACAATAACAAAATTCATAATTTATTTCTTTTTATAACCAACCAAGAAATGTCCCTGGGATATTAAATAATTAGTTTTATAAGGATAATTCTGATATATACTTTTTAATTTAAGTATTGTTTTATAAATTCTTGTAATCTTTTTGTCAAATTTTAGGGATATGGAAGTAAAAATAGGGAATGGACAGACATTCATTGTTTCAATCTTATCAAAACCAACGTTTTTCGCTATTTTTTTATAATTATCAGGGCTTAAGCTATTTCTATAATAGTCTTTTTTTATATCACCCTTGTGTTTACCAAATATTTTTTTAAAAAATCTTACTATATTATTAAGTTTTTGTATTGAATTCTTTTTGGGAAAATTTAAAGATATTATAACACCGCCTGGTTCTAAAAGACGGAACTGCTCCTTGTATAATTTTTCTACATCATTTATATGTTCAGCTAAACCGATTGAAATAACTGAATCAAATTTTTCATTCTCCAATCCTGTGTTTAATGCATCAGCCAGATAATATTCTCCTTTTCGGCCATACTTAATAAATTCTTTTTTTGCAATATTAATAGCATCTCTAGAGTTATCAAGAAGCGAAGTTTTCAGCCCTAGATGTTTTGACAAAAATAAAGACATAGTTCCACGTCCACATCCTACTTCCAATATTTTATTAGCATTAATTTTGTGTAAAATAT
>JAGLNE010000059.1 GCA_023139655.1 Candidatus Parcubacteria bacterium | reverse complement strand
TCTCAACCAGCACATTTATAGTTGATGCTGATTTCACTTCTGACGGGTTAATGGTTCGCTCTGCGGCTGGAGCATATACCAGTACTTCAACCTTGATGATCAGTTATGGCGGAACCGGTTTATCTACTGCCCCTAACTACGGACAATTATTGCTCGGTCAGGCTGACGGCACTTATGCTTTAACCGGAACATCCAGCCTGGGTCTTTACACCGGTACGATTGCTTCCGGTACAACCGGTTGGATTCCGTACTATAGTGATTATTCAAATAATTTAACTGCCACTTCAGCAATTTATATTGATACCAGCGGTAAAATCGGCATTGGCACTACCTCGCCGGATTATCAGTTAACCGTTTATGATAATGACACTAATGATTATTTAGCTTATATTTATAATGCTTCATCCACGGCAACAAGCGGCGGCGGCTTGTCTATCCGCGTGGACGGGGACGGACAGCTACTTAATCTAAATCATAATGGTACGGATGTAGTAACGATCACGGCCGCGAACACTACTTTTAATAACCCGGTTACATTTGGCTCGGCCGGGGATGTTAGCATGGCCTATGACCTTAACTTTACCAATAACACGGCCGCGAGTATTAATTTTGAGGGTCCGGGTTATGTACGCACTGACTCGGCCTGGGAAAATCTTGACTTAACCTTAAGCGCGGCTAATTCAGGTGATGTAGTGATTGATGACATGGCGGTTCTGGTGGGCACAACCACGATAGCGGATACACTCTACATTAATGCTTTCACTGACCGGGTCGGGGTCGGCACTTCTTCTCCACTCACGACATTATCTATACAGGGCATAGCTGGCGAATCGCCATTTAGCATTGCTTCTTCAACCGGCGCACCGCTTTTCCATGTAGCGCAGAGCGGAAATGTGGGCATCGGCACTACCACCCCATCCTACGAATTAACTATAGCCGGCGACATTATATTAACCGGTGGAATATATGACAATAATTATTCAGCCGGCAACGCGGGCAATATCCTAATGACCACCGGTTCTGGCGTGGACTGGGTTTCAACAAGTACATTTATAGTTGACGCTGATTTCATTTCTGATGGTCTAATGGTCCGCTCCGGTGTTGGCAGCTATGATTCAACCACAACACTTGCAATATATTACGGTGGCACCGGCACCAGCACAGCCCCAAGCTATGGTCAGATGTTATTAGGCCAAGCCGATGGTTCATACGATTTGGTAGCGACTTCCACGCTTGGTTTGGGCGACGGTGGCTCCGGCACAGTCGGGTCCGGAACTCCCGGCTGGATACCATATTATGCCGGTTATGGTGATACTTTAACCGCGACTTCTAGTTTACAAATAAATACTGCCGGTCAAATATTGATATCTGACGGAACTTCTGGAGCGCCTAGCATTAGTTTTTCTGGAGATACAGACATGGGATTTTATCGGTACGCGGATAATGTTATTGGCGTTGCCATTACCGGTGCTTTACAACACGCTTTTGATTCTAGTAATATTTATGCCAATGATGCTTTCTATTCTACCGACGATTCTGACACTGGTTTACGTTTTGTGTCAGCTGATAAACTTGCTTTGCGTACTGGCGGTAATGATCAATTAACTGTAAATTCTAATGGTTATGTTGGCATTGGCACTACTACCCCGGTAGCAGAGCTTAGTGTATATGGCAATTTATTATTATCAGGAACAGACAGAAGTATGTATTTTGGTTATGCCACCACTTCAGCAGACGGCTATGGCATTCGGGATAATTCAGGAACTATGGAATATAAAAATTCAGGCGGTTCCTGGGCCGGGATTGGTTCGGGCAGTGGTGATGGAACGCTTAATTGGGGCGGCGAGGGTTCGCTAACCTATTACGCGGCTGACGGCACGACTGCTACCGGTACGACTGGGGCGCTACTTACCTGGGATAATACCAATACGCGCTTAGGTATTGGCACGACTACACCAGCCACTACTTTGACTGTTATGTCAGATACTGATTCTCAACTGCGGCTGGCTTATGACGAAAATAATTATGTTAATTTTACAGTCGCGGCGGATGGCGAAATGACCATAGACACTTCCGGTACCGGCGATTCAATACTATCCATTGGCGATACTTCAGAATCAGACGCGGGCATAGTTTTGGACGGCAATCAGATAGATTTTCATTTGGCGATTGACGACACTAATGATGCTTTCCAAATAGGAACCAGTTCTACGATCGGCTCATCCACGGCCTTTACTATGCTTTCCAGCGGTAATATCGGTATTGGCACTACTACCAGCCCTAGCTATGCTTTGGATATTGGTGGGCAGGGTAATGCCAGTATGGGTTGGCTAACCGCTGGCGCTGATTATGCCGAGTATTTTTATACAGACAATACCGGCTTGGAAGCCGGCGACGTGGTCTGTGTAGATATTACCCGCGACAGCGCGGTGGCGCGGTGCGAGCGAGGCGCGGACAGCAATGTAATGGGCATAGTTTCCACCCGACCGGCAATAATCGGTAATAATAAAGAGGGATATAGGGATAATGAGCATTATAAGATAATCGGTATGCTGGGCCAGGTTCCGGCCAAGGTTTCGGCCGAGAACGGGCCGATCCGGCCGGGTGATTCTCTAACCAGCGCTTCCAGCTCTATGGGATATGTAATGCGCGCTGACCCGGGCGACTCTACCGTGGGCGTAGCGCTTGAATCTCTGGCCAGCGGTAAAGACATAATAAACGTGTTAATTTCACGGCGGAACAAGAGCCTGACCGTAGACATGGTAGAGAGTAGAATTACAGACAGAATAGCGTCTATGGAAATAGAAGATGAAGTGCAAATTCTAATCGCTCAAGCCGTGGATAATCTGGATCTGGACGAGGAAATCCAGCCGATCGTGGATGAGGAGATCGCTTTATTGAACGCCGCAGTTGACGAACGGCTGACAGTTGGATTTGACGCGGTTGATGCTCAGCTCATTACTTTAGCAGCTAGCGTGGATGATGTGCTGGCGCGGATGACAGCCATGGAAAATAATATAGATTCAATTTTCAATTTTCAATTTTCAATTTCCAAACAATTATCAATTATCAATGATCAATTAGTAATTCTGGGCAGTGATTCGGCTTCTTCTACGTCAATAATTATTACGGATGATGGTAATCTTAAATTAGGACGAGTAAGTGTTGCGGAGATTAGCACTACTACGGCTACTTCTACACCGGACGTGGCAGTGGTGGAGATCGTTACGGCAACTACGACCGAGATCGCCGCCTTTGTAGTAAATCAGATCGGTAGTGGAGATGTGGCTGACTTCCAGGCCGGCGGTGTATCAATCGTAAATATAGCGGATACGGGCCGGGTCTCGGTAGTTGGTGAGATGCAGGTAGATGGACGGCTCCTGGTTTGCTCCGGCGGGGCTTGCGGATCTGCTTTAGACGATGCGGTTGATGAAACAATGGGTGATATGGGTATAGAGGGTAAAGTTGTGGCTGGGGCATTTGAAGGGTATTGTGCAGTCGGCTACATGTGGGTACCTGGGTCATCTAAATATGGTACACTACCTGGTTTCTGTGTGTCAGCTCGCGAGGCGAGCCTCCACGCGGAAATTGACGCGGATGACTACGCGGATGGTACGCGGATCGGTTCTTCGTCTTTGGTGTGGACTAACATATCACAAGGGGAGGCGATGTTGGCCTGCCAGGAATTGGGCGATGGATATCATTTGGTTAGTGAGAATGAATGGTTGACTATCGCGGAGAATATTATCAGGGTTAGTGATAATGATAGTGATGATATTAGCGATGGATTACAGTTGGCTACCTCACCCCAACCCTCTCCTTCGCAAGGAGAGGGAGTAGCAAGTACCGGGGTTGCGTTTGTGTTAAGTAATGATAATGTAATATATGATTTTGTGGGCGGGGTTGCTGAATGGACGGATCAGATCATTACCCGGGCCGGAGCGATTGCGGTTGACCCCTCCGCCTGCGGCACCTCCCCTTGGCAAGGGGAGGAAAATAGTGGTAATTGCGGACTTTGGTATGAATATTACGAAGTATTGGATTATAAAGGCTTTAATATAAATCCGCCGTATTATTATAATAGTGAAAATGGTATTGGTCGGATTAAAACAATCACGGCTTCTTCTACTGCCAGTTATTTATCCGGTTTTGTCCGCGGTCAGTCAGCCCTGTTTGACCTTGATCTTTCATATTCGCCGATAGAGGCGACGTCAACTATAGGATTCCGTTGCGCGAGATAGCGCGAAACGCTGTGCCACGGATATTACCCTTCGGCAGGCTCCCCTCAATCCGATTCGGGACAGGCAGGACAGGCGCGGATAATCAACAAAAACAAATAACAAATTCAAAATAATTATGAAAAATACAAGGAGGGTATGAATAATAATGGATTATTTAAAAATAAATATCGTATTAAATCGGCGCGTTTGGTAGGATATGATTATTCGGGTGATGGATTGTATTTTATAACGATTTGCACGCATAACAAGGAAATGTTTTTTGGTAATGTGAAAAATGGGAAAATGATTTTAAATGATATTGGTAAATTGGCAAAAAATATTGGCAGGAAATTCCGAAACATTTTTCATTTGTTAAATTGGACGAATATATTGTGATGCCAAATCATGTACATGGGATATTGAAAATTGATAATGGTACCGGGGAAAATGCCACGAACGGTGGTAAATTTATAAAAAATGATTTTGTCGCGTCCGTGGGGAATGACGCGTCCGCGGTAGAGACGCCCAATTTGGGCGTCTCTACCGCGGACGTGGTGGGTAACCAAACAAAATACAAAAATACCATGAACACAAATAAAACAACCAAAAAATCCGGCGGACATAACCCCCAATGGAAACCAGGTACATTGGGGGTAATAATTAATCAATTTAAACGTCAATGTACAATTATGATTCGCCGGGATGTGGATACGCCCTGGCAGGGCGTTTTTACCTGGCAAATCCGATTTTATGACCATATAATCCGCAATGAAAAATCATTAAATAATATTCGGGCGTATATAAAAAATAATCCCAAAAAATGGGATAGGGATAGGAATAATAGGAATGATATTTGGATGTAACGTTATTTTTTCCTAACGGAAAAAAGCCGCACTACGAATGCGGCACATGCGAATTAAATGAAAAAATCAAAATGTCAAAAAAATTTAAAATAATTTTATTAGCGCTATTAATGATACTGATAATCGGTATTGGTTTTTTGATATTTAATAATCCGCAAATAGCAGTAGCCGGTTGGTATAATGACGCGTGGAATTACCGCAAAGCCCTAGTCATCAACCACGCGCAAGTGGCCGGGGATTTGGAGAATTTTCCGGTTTTGGATCATATAAATCATATAAATCCCTGCTATAAAAAATATGGATAATGAACAATATCCCCACTCTGATATAACCGAAAAAATAATCAGTGCGGTTTATGAAGTATATAATCGCCTTGGACCGGGGTTTATAGAAAGCGTTTATGAGAAAGCTTTAGTTATTGCTTTAAGAAAAAGAGGATTGAAAGTTGAAGCGCAGAAATTATATCGGATAATGTTTGATGATCAATTGATCGGCGAACATCGTCTGGATATATTAGTAGAAGATAAGGTAATTATTGAATTAAAAGCCGTCAAGGGCATTATGCCGGGTGTTTATGTAGCTCAAGTAGTATCATATTTAAGGTTAACTAAAATTTTAGTTGGGTTATTAATAAATTTTGGGAATGACGAGGTTGAGATTAGAAGATTACAAAATAAGTATGAGATTGAAAAAAATATTACAATGTAAATTTTTGGCAGGGATTCATAAGATTTATATGATTTTATTTATTATTGTTTTGTTATTTGGTTTTATATTTTTAAATAATCCAAAAGAAATAAAAGCCACCTGGTGGAACGATTCCTGGAATTATCGCCAGGTAATTCCGGTTACCAATAATACCAGTGAGGAAACTGATGTTTATATTATTGTAACGCTTGATACAGACACTGCCAGCACCAGCATGCAGTCTGACTGCGGGGATTTTCGTTTTATTAAAGAAAATGGTCAGGCTTTGCCATATTATATTGTTTCTGGCTGCCAGACTGATACTAATATTATTCATATTAATTTTGATATTTTTCCCACGGGCGCGCAAACTGTTTATTTTTATTATGGTAATCCAAGCGCGGAAAATGGTTTTAGCGCTACGGATTTTACCACTGTTGCCAGTGATTATACTATTGGCGCCATCCAAACCGAAGAAACCGGCCCTGGCCCGGTCGGCTACTGGTCGTTTGACTCCGGCTACGGAACAACCGCCCAAGACTCTAGCGCGAACAATAATGACGGCACCATCACCGGTGCGACTTGGCAGGATGAAAGTATGTGTATTTCCGGTAAGTGTTTGTATTTTGATGGGAGCGGAGATTATGTGGAAATTACTAATGACGCCAGCCTTAATTTTGGCGACGAAGAAGAGTTTTCTATATCTACCTGGGTAAAATTTGTTGGTACTGATTCAGATCAAGTAATATATAGAACCGCGAATACAGGAAATCGTTGGTACATAGAAAGAAAAAGTACAGGGAAAATACGTTTCCAGTCATATGCCGACGGCGGGGATATTTACAGTGATTCTTTTCTTAATGATAATAAGTGGCATTATATATCAGTCAATCAGGATGATGCTGGCGCGTTTACACTTTATATTGATGGAAATCAAGAGGGTACGCAATCATACATTGTCCACGGGTCAGTTACTAATACAGATGATTATCGCATCGGCGCTAGGCAAGGAGACACTGAATACTTTAACGGCTTCATAGACGAAGTGAAAATTTATCCTTATGCCCGCACCGCGGATCAGATAAGACAGGATTATAATGCCGGGTTGGCCGGAATGGGTTCAACGCATGGCGTGTCGGCTTCGTTTGGGGGAACTTCGGATAAATGGATGAGCGACGGATTGGTTGGCTATTGGCAGATGGATGAGAGCGCGACCACGTCTGGAGCAGTTGACGCGAGCGGTAATGGCAATGACGGCACTTATTATGGCGACGCCTCTACTACGGCTGGGAAGTATGGCAATGGTGGGGTGTTTGATCAGGACGCGGACTATGTAGATCTTGGCGATCTGGATAATATGACAGAAGGGCAAAGTGGACTTTCAGTCAGTGCTTGGGTTAAAGCTGATGATGCTGATAGTACCCAGCAAGGCACGATAGTTTCAAAAAAAGGAAGTGGAATTGACACCTTCGAGCTATATTGGACTACGACCGAGGATATTAGTTTTGTTGCTTATACGACAGATTTAACCGCCACAGCCTCTTTTACAGACGGTATTCCGTTTGGGCATCCTGATAAATGGTATCATATCGTCGGGGTTTATAATGGTGTAGATGCTCGTGTTTATGTTGACGGAGTGCTTGGCGATACTGTTGTTGACCTTACGGGGATGACCAGAAGTTCAACTTTTGATATTAATATTGGCGCAAATTCGGATTCAAATTTATCCTGGGACGGCCAAATAGATGAAGTCCGCATTTACAATCGCGCGCTTAATCCAACAGAGGTCAGGAGATTATATGAATGGGCGCCCGGGCCGGTGGCGCATTGGAAGTTTGATGAAAAAAGCGGGACGACGGCTTATGATTCTATTGCCAGTTCATCTTTTGCGGGTGGGAATGATGGGACGATTAGCGGGGCGACCTGGGCGAGGGGGAAATATGGCAGTGCTTTGAGTTTTGATGGGGGTAGTGATTATGTGGATGCTGGTAATTTTAATTTTGCCTCTGGCGACTATACTCTTTCAGCATGGATAAAAACCACTCAAACTTCAATAAGTAGTATCTTAGCGAGAGGTGGTATAAATTTCGCAGGTGGAGATACTGGAGTTAGATTTGAATTAGAAGCTGACGGACAAGTACATTTACATATTTCAGACGGAAGTACTAATGATCTTATCGCATCAACAGACACTGTAAATAATGGGGAGTGGCATCATGTGGCGGCAGTTAGAAATGGTTCAGAAGCGTATATCTATGTTGATAATTCAGTGGACAGTGATTTAAGCATGCCTTCAGGTGATTGCGACTATAATAATATAATGGCTGTTGGAAGAGCGGGTCATTCTGACCAACGGTATTTTGACGGACTTATTGATGATGTCCGTATTTATAATTATGCCCGGACCCAGAAACAAATACTAGAAGATATGAATGCCGGTGCGCCGGCGATTAAATCCCCGGTTTTGGATTTACATTTTGATGAGGGTTATGGTGAAACCGTCCATTCGGCAGGCTCAGGACAGGCCCTTACTGGTACACTTTACCCCGGTTCGGGTGGGACTAATACAGCCACTAGCGCGATGTGGACTAAGAATGGGAAGTTTGGCCAGGCGATTGAGTTTGATGGGGTGGATGACTACTCAATTTTCAATTTTCAATTTTCAATTTTCAAACAATTTTCAATTTCTAAATTTATTAATTGGCAAACACTGGCGACAAGCGAACCGATTATCGCGCAATGGGGCGGCAATCAAAACGCGGTGTTGATAAAATCAGATAATACGAATAGTGATGAACTGCGGATATGCGTGGCCAGCGGGCTGACTGATGATTGCACGAATTACGGCGCTACTGTTGGCGCGGATTTGTCAGCTAGCACCTGGTATAATCTGCAGGTAATTTATGATGGCGATAAAACCGGCAATAGCAATCGGTTAAAATTATATATTAACGGCAAACAGCAGACATTGTCATTTACTGGCACTATTCCGGCGACTTTTCCTGATTCCTCGGAAAATCTGGAGATTGGCGGAGATATTGATTTAGCGCAATATAGTAATGTTTTAATAGACGAAGTAAAGATTTATAATTATGCTTTGAGTGTTGATGAGGTTAAGACGCTTTATAATAGTGGTCAGGCCGCGGTAATGGGTCAAGCGTCAAGCGCTGATGATGATGGCACGACTGTGACGGGGGCTGGCACAGAATACTGCATCCCGGGGGACACAGCCACTTGCTCGCCGCCGGTTTTGGAGTTGAAGTTTGATGAAAAAACCGGCACTACGACCTATGACACCAGCGGGCAAGGCAATGACGGCGTGTTTGTGAACACGGCTTCTTCTCCAACCTGGACCAGGGGGAAATATGGCAGTGGTTTGAGTTTTGATGGGAGTAGTGATTATGTGGACGTGGGTAATTTTAATTTTGCCTCTGGCAACTATACTCTTTCCGCCTGGATAAAAACCACTCAAACCTCTATAGGGGCTATAGTCTACAGAGCCGGTGATAGTTTTGCCGGAGGAGACAGCGGGGTAAGATTGCACATACAGGCTGGCGGTATATTAGAGTTCCACATTTCAGATGGCAGTACTAATGACTCTGTTGGCTCAACTAATACCGCGAATGATGGAGAATGGCATCATATAGCAGCAGTTAGAAATGGTACAGAAGCATATATATATGTTGATAATTCAGTGGATAGTGATTTAAGCATGCCCTCAGGTGATTGCGACTATAATAATATTATGGCTGTTGGAAGAGCAGGTCATCTTGATCTTCGGAAATTTGACGGCTTGATTGATCAAGTTCACATCTACGATTACGCCCGCACCCCGGCGCAAATAGCTTGGGATTATAATAAAGGTAAGCCGATCGGGCATTGGAAGTTTGATGAATGCTCGGGCGGGACAATACACGACGCAACACAGAACAAAGAACATGGAACACTTCATCTTGGTACGGCTGGCGTAACAGCTACCGGTACCTGCGCTAGCTCGTCTAACTCTTTTTGGTATAATGGTAAAGACGGGAAAATAAATAGTGCGGGGAGTTTTGGTGGTGACGGCGAGGATGATTGGATTGATCTTGGGAGTCCAAGTGAGCTGGATATTACTGATGAAATGACAGTATCAGCCTGGATAAAACCCAGCTCTTTAGCCGCTCAACGTGTAATAATTGCAAAGTATGATGGCGGTTTTGATGGTGATGATTCATTTATTTTTAGCGCTAATAATGACGAGCTAGAATTTCATATAAGAACAGATATTAATACCGCGGAAGCGGGTGAAAAAATTGGCTTAGTAGCCGGTGAGTGGCAGCATGTGTTGGGAGTATTTGATGGCTCTGAGCTTAAAGCCTATATTAATGGTGAAGCTGGCAATTCAAATTCATATTCGGGAACGATTAGATCAAATCCAAGTGAACCAATATTTATTGGCGCGGCCACAAACGGCGCTTATGAATTTGGCGGTTTGATTGATGAAGTGAAAATATTTAATTACGCGCTTACTAGTGAACAAGTTAAGACGGAGTTTAATGGGGGAGCTGTACGTTTTGGGCAGTAGGGTATTCACCCTATACCGCGGATTGTACGCGGACACTACGCGGATTTAACGCGGATAGTTTAAATACATGAAGGAGGGTAAATTATTATATGAGCAAGAATCATATCTAATAAGAGGTGCTTGTTTTGAGGTATGGAATGAATTTGGCGGCGCGTTTAAAGAAAAGGTAATAGATCGGGCGGTTCAGATCGCATTAAGAAGTAAGAAGCTAAATATTGAAACCCAAAAAAGAATTAATATTTATTTTAAAAATGAAAAAGTGGGCATTTATATCCCGGATATAATTGTAGAAAAGAAAATAATCATAGAATTAAAATGCAAGCCCCTTATGTCAAAGGGGGATATAGACCAGTTTTGGAAATATTTAAGAGGCTCGCAGTATAAATTAGGTTTCTTAATAAACTTTTCACCAAAAGGCCTAATAATAAAACGCATTGTGTATGATACCGCGCGTGAAAAAAACACATCCGCGTAGGGTCCGCGTAGGGTCCGCGTTAATTCCGCGGTATAAACAATTGAAAATTATTATAATATTTAGTATAATAACCAAAGGTTTAGACACCAACTGTATGTTTAAAAAAGCCATTCATTTCATAAAATACAACAACGCTGCAGTGCTAATATTAGTAGTTATTTTTATTATGGGTTCTGGCGTTTGGGCTCAGACCGAGGCGGGGCAGGAGTTTATTGGTGAACAACAGATTTCCAATGAGGGCGTGGATAATATTTTGCTTTTGGAAGCTGATTTGGATAATTTTGATATGGAATTTCGGATTGAACAAGTTGAAGGGGACGATAATTATTTTTATGTAACCTATACTTATATGGATTTAGCGTTAATTGATGATGCCTGGCAGTATCAAATACAGGAAGCAATTAGAAAAGTCAGCAAGAGTTTGAAAAAAGATCTGGGAATTTATTTAGCCGAAGAATTGCAAGAAGAATATGAACAGCGCATTAAGGAACTGAGCGCCGAGCAGTCACAGGCCAGTGAACTGGGTGTTGAAAGTACGCGCGTAGAAGTAAGCGAGTATAGCGGGCTGATTGGCACGACTTTGGATCTGGCAGGCCGATTTTTCAATGATTATGAGCCAATTAAAATACGAGAGATACCCAGCCCCAGCATTCCGCCCAGCGTTTTAGCCAGTAGCGTGGATGAATCAGCCGTGGCTGATGATTTGACCGATATTTATAATGAATATATTAATGCCAACGATCCGGACCGTGATGATGTGTTTGGTGTTTTGGATAATTGCCCGGATGATTTTAACCCTGGTCAGGAGGATAAGGATGGTGATGATATCGGTGATGTGTGTGATCCGTATTATACTTTGATTCCGGAGGAGGAGGATGTTTCAACTACTACGAATGAGACGGCTACGAGCAGCGAAGATAGTTTAGAAAACAGTGAACAGAAAACAGAAAACAGTACGGCAACGAGTAGTGAGACGCAAGCGGATGGAGAGCCCGATGTGGAGGTGATAGAATTGCCAGTGGAAAATGCCACTAGCACAGAATAATCATATAAACCATCTGTCATTCTGAGCGAAGCGAAGAATCCCGTGGATATACCACGAGATCCTTCGCCCCGCAGAAGCGGGACTCAGGATGACAATTGTTAACGTCATTAAAATAACAAAAATTCAATGAGTAATTTCCAACAGACTGTAAATTTAAAAGAATCGGCCGAAAAGCCGGAAGAAACGCCTGCGCCAGAAGAAAGACCGATTAAGAGGAAGAAGGTCATTAGAAAACAGCGACCTAATGGGGCGGAAGCGATTGATGAGGTTTATCAGGCTGATGGATTAAACATTGAACCCAAGCCGGAGCTAAAGCAGTTTGAATCGGTTGTTCCCCGGATGGCTTATGAGCCAATGTATAAGCGTTTATCCATGATATTGATGGTGCTTTTAGTAGTGACAATTTCTTATTTTCTTTTCTTTTTCCCAAATAGAAATGATATAAAAGTTGATCAGGAACCGAATTGGTATATGGTTAAGCTGATGAACGAGGAAACTTATTATGGCTTGATAGGCGACACCACGGCTGACCCAATAATTATTAAGAGTGTATATTATAATTACGACCAGTTAAACTCCGAAGAATCAAGCCAGCCAAGCTCCGGGAATCTGCGTTTGGTAAAGCGGGGTAAAGAAATGCATGGTCCGGACGGTACGCTTAGCGTGGTTCGGGCGCAAGTGGTATTCATGGAGCCGCTTACTGAGGACTCTAAGGTGTTGAAGGCGATACTTAATTATGAGAATTAAGGCCGCGGATGCTACGCGGACACTACGCGGATTTAACGCAGAGTGTGAATCCGCGTAATATCTGCGTAGATATCTGCGTAAAATCCGCGGATAAAGTTTTAAAAAGGAATCATTTTTTTATTCTATTATAATGCAGAATCTTCTTGAAAAATTGAATCCTGAGCAGATGAAGGCCGTTATGCATAAAGACGGCCCTTTGCTTATTATTGCCGGCGCCGGAACAGGGAAAACCACGGTTATTACTCAGCGGATCGCTTATTTGATCGAGCAAGGCAAGGCTAAGTCCGATGAGATTCTGGCGCTTACTTTTACGGAAAAGGCGGCCGGGG
>JAGLNE010000058.1 GCA_023139655.1 Candidatus Parcubacteria bacterium | reverse complement strand
GGACTTAAGCATCCGAAAACCAAATGGGGCAAGCCGGCGCTGGGAGTAAGGACTAGAGATAAGAAAAAGTTCAGTAATAAATTAATAATTAAACGTCGTGGGAAAAAACGACGTTAACTAGTTAGGTAGTTAAATAGTTACCTAGTTGTTAAAATATATTTAACTAAGTAACTAATTAACTAAGCAACCAACGCTATGTCAAGAAGTTTAAAAAAGGGACCATACATAAACGAAAGGTTAATAAAGAAGATCCAGGATTTAAAACCGGGCGATAAAACCGTTATTAATACCTGGGACCGATCCTGTACAATTACTCCGCAGATGGTAGGCTTTACTATTGGGGTTCATAATGGAAAAAAGCATGTGCCGGTGTATATGGTGGAGAACATGGTTGGGCATAAATTAGGTGAATTCGCCCATACGCGAAAGTTTGTCAGCCATGGCGGGAAAAAGGCCAAAGAACAGGCAAAGTAAGTTACGAATAATCACGAATTTAGTACGCCGTGCCTGCCGGCAGGAATGTAACGAATATATATTCGTAATATTCGTTTCAGATTAGTTTAAATTAGTGTCTAAATACATGGAAATTAAAGCCAAAGCTAAATATGTTCGGATGTCACCTCGCAAGATGCGGGCAGTTGCTGATGCAATTCGCGGCTTGTCGATCCTAAAGGCCAAGGACCAATTAACCTTTATAAATAAACTTGCGGTGCGGCCGGTAAGCAAATTAATCGCCTCGGCCATTGCCAGCGCTGAGCACAATTTTGAAATAGAAGAGAAGAATTTATATATTAAAGAGATCAGGGTAAACGAAGGCCCTACCCTTAAGCGTTGGAAACCGCGGGCCCGGGGCCGGGCAACGCCGATTCGTAAGCGCACCAGCCATGTCGATCTGATACTTGCTGAATTGGTGGAGAGCGGGAAGAAAGGGCCAAAAAAGCAAAAGATTGAAGAGCCGCTTAAGCTGGGAACCAAGCCCAAGGAAGCGGAAGGGGTAAAAGTAAGCGATAAAGATGATAAAGAAAAAAGTGAAGAAAAGTCCACTGACGACAAGGGTAAAAAAATAATTGACCCGCGCGGCCAAGGTAAAGGTAAGAATACCATGGTTGAAGGCAAGGGCCGCAAAGGTTTTGTCGATAAAATGTTTAGGCGTAAATCTGGGTAATTAAACACGAAACTAACGAATAATAACGAAAACAACTAAAATATAGTATAATAACAATAATAATTCGTAATTTTCGTTTATTTTTGTTCAATTAGTGTATATCTATGGGAAAGAAAATTAATCCAAAAATATTTCGAATTACTGTAACTAAAAAGTGGCCGTCAAAATGGTTTGATGAGGGCAAAGCTTATGCGCGCAAAGTTGAGCAAGACATTAAAACCAGGCGGTTTATTTTGCACAAATTGCGGGAAGCAGGAGTTGACCGGGTAGAAGTGGAGCGGCATGTTGATAAGATCAGTATTGGTATTTATACCGCCAAGCCGGGCCTTATTATTGGCCGGGGCGGAACCGGGGTTGATGATCTGAAAAAGACTATCCACGCGAAATTTTTAAAGAATTATAAACCAGGCGATATTAATTTAAATATTTATGAAGTTGATCGTCCAAATTTAAGCGCCCAGATCATTGTCCAGGCCATGATCATAGACATTGAGAAGCGGATGCCGTTTCGGCGTGTAATGAAGCAAGGGTTATCGCGGGTTGAGCGGGCCGGAGCCCTGGGGGTAAAGATCCAGCTGGCCGGACGCTTGAATGGCGTGGAAATAGCTAGAACCGAAACCCTGTCTTCCGGCAAAGTGCCTTTACATACTTTGCGCGCCGATATAGATTATGCCCGGGGCTGTGCCCGGACCACTTATGGCGCTATCGGAGTTAAAGTATGGATTTATAAGGGGGATAAGTTTGCCAAAGAAAAAGAAAAAAAAGGAGAAGTAATTGGTACGCCAGACAGGCGCAAACGAAAGTAAGCGTAACACTAATACGCGAATGCACACGAATGACGCAAATAATATATTCGCGATATTCGTATCTAATTCGCGACATTCGTATATATGTTGATGCCAAAGAAAACTAAATACCGCAAATCACACAAAGGCAAGCGGGGTGGTAAAGCCACTAGGCTTACTAGTATTAGTTTTGGCAGTTACGGTTTAAAGTCGCTAGGCAACCATTGGGTTAGCAGCCGGCAGATAGAGGCGGCCCGGCGTGTCATAACCAGGTATACCAAGCGGGGTGGTAAATTGTGGATTCGGATATTCCCGGACAAACCGGTAACCAAAAAGGGCGGTGAAATCCCGATGGGCAAGGGCAAGGGCGCGGTTGATCACTATGTGGTCGTAGTCAAGCCGGGTATGGTAATGTTTGAAATGGACGGTATAGAAGAGCAAATGGCTAAAGAGGCTTTGGAAAAGGCCGCTTACAAATTGCCGCTTAAGTGTAAATTTGTTAAAAAGTAAACACGAAGTGAACGAATAATAACGAAAGTAACGAAAGATTATAAAATATATAAAATAACAACACATAATTCGTTTCGTTCGTTACTATTCGTTTAGTTAGTGTATAAGTATATGGAATTGAAAGAGTTAAAAAAGAAAAAGATAAGTGATTTACATAGGATTCTTAGCGAGCAAAGAGACAAGCTTCGGGATCTTAGGTTTAAGGATGCCAATAAGCAGTTAAAAGATGTACGGCAGATCCGGAAGATCAAGCAGACTATTTCTAGAATATTAACGTTGTTGAATAGTGAGAAAATAGAAAGTGAGAAAACAGAAAATAGAAAACAGAAAACAGATATTTCAACAAGCTCCCTCCAAAAAGGCGGGCAGGCAGAACAGGCAAAGAAATAAGAAATTAAAAATTAGCTTAAATATATGGAAGAGAAAAAAGATAATAAAAAAAATACCGTTATTAAGAAGAAGTTTAACGGAGTTGTGGTTAGTGACAAGATGGATAAAACCATTGTTGTTAAGGTTGATAGGGTAAGACAGCACCCTAAGTATTTAAAACGATATACAGTAAGCAAAAAATATAAGGTTCATGATGAAAAGAATCAATACAAAGAAGGCGATAAAGTTAATTTCATCGAATGCCGACCCTTGTCAAAAGACAAGCGATGGAGAGTAATGTATAAATAATTTCAGCGTAAAATCCGCGTAGTAATCCGCGTTAATTCCGCGGTAAAATGATTAATAGTACGCAAAAATAGTATAAAATGATTTAAAGATTTAATATCAATTAGATATATTAAATAAGCATGATACAAGTAGAATCAAAATTAAAAGTAGCTGATAATTCCGGTGCACGCCGGGTAAAGTGCATTAGGGTTTTGGGTGGCTACAAAAAACGCTATTGCCGTATCGGTGAAATATTTACTGCCAGTGTAAGAGAGGCGACTCCGCATACCGCGATCAAGAAAGGCGATGTTATTCACTGTATTCTGGTTAGAAGTAAGAAAGAGATTCGTCGCAAGGATGGCACTTATCTTCGCTTTGACGATAATGCTTGTGTTGTCTTGGATAAAGAAAAGAAAGAGCCTAGAGCTACCCGTGTTTTTGGCCCGATAGCTAGGGAAGTACGCCGCAAAGGATATTTTAAGATCGCCAGTCTAGCACCGGAAGTTCTTTAAAGCACGTAACATGTAGCACATAGCACATAACACAAATCGCGTAACGCACAACTCATAACTCATAACATAATGTTGTGGGATATGGAATTGAATGTTAAACAAAAAGGGGGATATAATGAAATATATCAGAAAGGAAATATTGCGATTGTTTGATTTAAAAAATAGCAAAAGGAGAGAAAGACTGAATTCGTTTGTATCGGATGTACAGAGAAAATTAAGGAAAGTAAAGTTAAAAAATCCCATACGATTAGAAATCGTCCCTAATGTAACATCTCGCACAAAGTCTGAAGGGTATTTTAATTCATGGGGGCCGATAAGGGCACACTGTAGAGGATTAAACATTTTTTATATAGATGCCTTTCATTTTCCTACTAACGAAAGAATGAGCGTGGAAATAGTGGTTAAGGGAATTGAAGATTTTTGTGCGATAGCTAGTGCGATTGAACAATACAGATCAGCTGGTTATAGCCCGGAAAATAATTGTTTGTGGATAGGAAGAAATGATATATTGATAGTATTCTGGTATCATGTGGAATAAACTAAACAAGTACAGTCAGGGGCAAGACTATAAAATGCCCCAAACTATAATTAAAATAATAAAATATTAAAAAATAGAATAGTTACGCGTTATGAGTTACGCGTTACGAGTTACGAGAAAAGAATGACTATTAAAAAAGGTGATAAAGTTAAAATATTAGCAGGAAAAGACAAGGGTAAGACCGGGAAGGTGTTGCAGATTTTTCCTAGCCGCGGAAAGGTTAGCGTGGAAGGGTTAAATTTATTGATAAAACATATGCGGCCCAGGAAGCAAGGTGAAAAAGGCCAACGAATTGAATTTCCGGCGCCCATGGCAATATCAAATTTAGTGTTGATCTGCCCCAAATGCTCTAAGCCGAGCCGGGTTGGATATAAAACCGTAAAATCGGAAAAGACCGGAAAAAAGAAAAAATACCGGGTCTGTAAAAAATGTAAACAAACTATAGAATAGTATCAATATGGATGCTAAAGCATCCAGAACCCTGAGCTAAAGCTCGGTGGAAGCAAACCTAATATGAAATTACAAGAACAATACAAAAAACATATAGTTCCGGAATTGAAAAAACAACTCGGATATAAAAATGATCTTGAGGCGCCCAAGCTTACCAAGGTGGTTATTAATGTTGGCTTTGGCAGGCACAGTAAGGAAAAACAATACATCGAAGCGGTGGTAAACGGCTTAAAGCGCATCAGCGGCCAGCAGCCGATTCTGACAAAAGCAAAAAAATCTATTTCATCTTTTAAAATACGCGAAGGCATGACTATCGGCGCGGCCGTAACACTCCGCGGAAAACGAATGTATGATTTTGTTGACAAGCTGATAAACGTATCTTTCCCGCGGGTTCGCGACTTTCGCGGTATTTCGGAAAAGGGCGTTGACCGTAATGGAAATATGACAGTTGGCTTTAAGGAACATTTGGCCTTTCCGGAGATAATGGCGGATGAAGTGGAAAATGTATTTGGGCTGGAAGTATGTTTAGCAACTACCGCCAAAACCAAAGAAGAGGGCCTGGCTTTATTTAAGCTTATGGGTTTTCCTTTTAAAAAATAGGGATTAGGGATTAGTTAATTAGTGATTAGAATTACACTAATCAACTGAGCAACTAATCAACTAAGTAACCAATTAACTAACAAATATGGCGAGAAAAGCATTAATTGCCAAGGCAAAAAAAACCCCCAAGTATTCCACCCGGACCATTCGGCGCTGTTGGCGCTGCGGCCGCAATCGCGGCTATATGAGAGATTTTGATTTGTGCCGTATCTGTTTTCGGGAACTGGCTGAGAACGGGGATTTGCCTGGAGTTACCCGATCCTCGTGGTAAAGCGATATTATTAATAAAAGTAACAATATTATGACAGATCCAATTGCTGACATGTTAACACGGATTAGGAATGCTTCGGCAGTAAAAAAGCCGGAAGTGGTTTTGCCAATGAGTAAGATCAAATTTGAAATTGCCAAGATTTTAAAAAGAGAAGGCTGGATTTTGGACACAGAAGTGCTTGCCGGGAGTGGCAAGAAGAATGCCAGCTCGGCTTTTGATGAGTTAAAATTGGTTTTAAAATATAAGAAGAGCGGCCGTCCTTACATAAGCTCTGTTAAGAGAATTAGCCGCCCGGGTCTTAGAATATATTCTAAGAAAGATGCTTTGCCCCGAGTCCTTAATAATTTAGGAATGGCGATTATTTCTACGCCAAACGGCCTAATGACCAACAAAGAAGCACGAAAAAATGGATTGGGCGGAGAAATTCTTTGCGAAATATACTAAAAAAATTTATGTCTAGATTAGGGAAATTGCCAATTGAATTACCAGTTGGGACTGAAGCTAAAATTCAGGATAATTTTATCGTGGTTAAGGGTAAAAAGGGCGAGCTTAAGCAAGGGCTGCATGAAGCAGTTAAGGTTGAGATAAAAGATAAGGTAATAAGCGTAAGCGTGGCGCATCCGGAGATTAAAAAAGAGCGCGCTTTTTGGGGCCTGTATCGCAGCTTGATAAATAACATGGTTGTAGGCGTAAATGAAGGCTATGAAAAAAAGCTAGAAGTTATCGGAGTTGGTTATCGGGTTGCCTTGGCGGGTCAGAAAATAACTTTGAATGTCGGTTATTCCCATCCGGTTGAATTCCCTTTGCCCGAAGGTATTAAAGCTCAGGTGGAAGGCAATATAATCACTATTAGTGGCATTGATAAGCAATTGGTCGGTGAAACAGCCGCGCAAATAAGAAAGGTAAGAAAGCCAGAGCCTTATAAAGGCAAAGGAATTAAATATATTGATGAAATAATCCGCCGTAAAGAAGGTAAGGCCGCGGTTAAGGGTGAATAATTTTGTTATTTTGCCTGACGGCAAAAGCCACAACTACGAATGCGGCACATGCGAATTATAATATGTAATACTATGGATAAAAATAGTGAAAAAAGAATAAAAAGAATCAGGCGGCATGCCCGAGTAAGGGCTAAGATAACCGGTACTGCTCTTCGCCCGCGGATGTGTGTTTATCGCTCCAATATCGGGATGTATGTTCAATTGATTGACGATACTATTCAGAAAACTATGGTTAGCGCCAGCACTAAGGAGCTTAAAATGAAGAAAGGCACCAAACAAGAGGCGGCTGCGGAACTTGGTAAGCTAATTGCCAAAAAGGCGAGTAGTAAGAAGATCAAGTCAGTTGTGTTTGATAAGGGCGGCTTTAAGTATCATGGCCGGGTAAAGGCAGTAGCTGAGGCGGCGCGTGAGAATGGATTAAAAATTTAAAAAAATATTAAGTAACATAGATATGTCAGAAAACAAAAAAAATAATACAAACTCCGGCGCACCGACCGCTGGGCCTGCTAAGACTCAAGGCAATAAAACCGTTTATGCCAAAAAACAGGCGGCCAGACGGCAGGCCAGAGGCAGACGGGGTGAAAAACCGACCGATGAATATGAACAGCGTATTGTAGATATTGCCAGGGTTACGCGTGTTATGGCCGGTGGAAAGCGGATGCGTTTTCGCGCTTGTGTGGCCGTGGGGAACCGAAAGGGAAAAATCGGCGTGGGTCTGGATAAAGGGGCTGACGTAAGCATCGCGGTAAACAAGGCGGTAAACCAGGCTAAGAAAAATATGATTGACGTACCAATAGTTAACGAAACAGTACCGCATGAGATCTACCACAAAATGGGAGCGGCCAAGGTACTATTAAAGCCGGCGCGCAAAGGTAAGGGCGTAATTGCCGGTGGCGCAGTACGTATTATTTTGGAATTGGCCGGAGTAAAAAATATTACCAGTAAAATATTGGGCACCAATAACTCGGTTAATGTTGCTAAATGCACGATAGAAGCTTTGGACAATATTAAAAAGGTTGAAGTAAAAAATGATAAAAAGGTAGCAAAAACAACGTAAATATGTCTTTATCAATGCATACAATTAAATCCGCTAAAGGGGCGCAAAGGAAAAGAAAAAGAATTGGCCGTGGTAATTCCGCCGGCCAGGGGACTTATAGCGGCCGTGGGCTTAAAGGGCAGAATGCCCGCTCCGGTGTATCCAATCTAAAGCGTCTGGGAATGAAGCAGGTGCTGCTTCGGACACCAAAGAAGCGAGGCTTTAAATCTAGCAAACCAAAAGATCAGGTGTTGAATTTAAGCGCCATTAATAAGTTTTTTAAAGATAAAGAGACAATTAGCCCAAGTGTTTTGCAAGACAAAGGGATAATTGATACAATAAATAAGGGTGTCAAACTTTTGGGAGATGGAAAGTTACTCAGAAAAGAGCTTAAGTTTAAAGACATTAAAATGAGCGAGTCAGCTAAGGTTCAGGTAGAAAAAATGAAAGGTAAAATTTCATAATATGGTAGTAGATAAATTAATACAAATTTGGAAGGCTAAAGATTTAAGGAAAAACATATTATTTGTGCTGGCTATGTTGGTTATCTTTCGGATCGCCGCCCATATCCCGGTACCGGGCGTAGACGTAGGGGCGCTAAAGGATTTCTTTTCCGGTAATCAAATTTTAGGCCTTTTAAATAT
>JAGLNE010000057.1 GCA_023139655.1 Candidatus Parcubacteria bacterium | reverse complement strand
TTTTCCGGCGGCAGTATGCAGAATTTTTCAATCGTAATGATGGGTATTGCCCCTTATATTACTTCCTCAATTATTTTTCAGCTGCTGGGTATGATCGTACCAAAGCTGGAGCAACTGCAAAAAGAAGAAGCCGGCCGGCAAAAGATAAATATGTGGACCCGCTGGCTGACTGTTCCAATGGCGGCGATGCAGGCCTTTGGGATGATCACCATCCTGAGGCGCTCTTCAACCGCTATTATGGGTGATATCAGTTCCTTGCAACTATTGGGGATTGTTACCGTGATTACCGCCGGAACTATATTTCTGATGTGGATCGGAGAGTTAATAACCGAGAAAAAAGTGGGCAATGGAATTTCACTTTTAATATTCGCCGGTATCGTATCCGGTTTGCCACAAGCTATTCAGCAGATCGTGGTTACCTTTGACCAATCACAGTTATTTTTGTTAGTTGGTTTTACTTTTATCGCGATCCTCACAGTTGTGGGAGTAGTGGTAATCACCGAGGCGCAGCGAAATATTCCGGTTCAATACGCCAAGCAAGTAAGAGGAAACCGGATGTATGGCGGCACCAGCACCCATCTCCCGCTCCGGGTTAATATGGCCGGAGTGATCCCGATTATTTTCGCTATTTCCGTAGTCTTGTTCCCTTCAATGATCGCCCAATTTTTTATTCAAGCGCGCACCGCTTGGATTGCTTCTCTGGCGACCTGGGTAATTGAGCTGTTTAATAATCAGATTTTTTACGGGGTTATTTATTTTATTTTGGTTTTTGCTTTTACCTTTTTCTATACTGAAGTTATTTTTCACCCCAATCAAATTGCCGAGAACTTGCAAAAGCAAGGCGGATTTATTCCGGGTATTCGGCCGGGCAAGCATACCAGCGAGTATCTGGCCAATACTACCCACAAAATTATTCTGGTCGGCGCTTTATTCCTGGGTTTGATCGCGGTTTTACCCCTGGTATTACGAGCAATAACCAATATGCAAGCCTTGGCGCTTGGCGGCACTTCGCTTTTAATTGTGGTGGCGGTTGTTATTGAAACAGTAAAACAAGTAGAGTCCCAGCTGACTATGAGGGAGTACGAGGGCATGTAAGCGTCACTAATATGCACGAATAAGAAACGAATAAAACACGAATCGAATAATGAATACCGGGAATTACCGGTATTTTTTTTATTTTTATTTTTTAGGCTGATTATGGTATAATAAGTATAGCAAAAAGATAATAAATAAAGAGATAGCAGGTTAAATAATTTCTGTTTTCTGCTATCTGTTTTCTGTTTTCTTGACATGGAAGCACTGATCAAAGCGAACAATTTAAATTTTACCTATAATAGGGGAAAAGACAATGAGTTTCAATCGCTTATTAATATTAATTTTGATATTTATCCGGAGGAATTTATTATTATGTTCGGTCCTTCCGGCTGCGGCAAATCAACCCTGTTAAATGTAATGGCCGGTTTGGAAAAACCGGATACCGGCTCGATGACTGTTTTGGGCCGTGATATATCAACCATGAGCAAGCATGATTTTGCCATGTATCACCGGCGGCAGGTTGGAATGATCTTCCAGCAGTATAATATAATAACCAGCCTTACTGTACTTGACAACGTAGTTTTACCGCAATTATTTGTTAATATCAGCAAGGGTAAGCGCAATAAATGGGGGAGGCAATTGTTGGAGCGTTTTGGCATACTTAAACAAGCTAAAAAAATTCCCACTGAATTGTCCGGCGGACAGATGCAGCGTATTGGTATTGCCCGGGCGATTATTAACAATCCAAAGCTGGTATTGGCCGATGAGCCGGTCGGTAACCTTGATTCAGTATCAGCCAAGAATGTATTGGATATTTTGGAGGAGCTTAATGAAAAAGAAAAGAAGACCATAATCCTGGTCACTCATAATCCGGAATATCTGTCCTATGGCGACCGGATATTCTACATGAAAGACGGGATAATCACCAGGGAAGTGGTTAACCGGGATAAGCAGAAAAAGGAAAAGGTTGAATTGGCGCCCAAATCGCCGACTGCCGAGATTAACGACTTGATGCGCGCTTATCACGGCTTAACCCCGGAGCAAATAAATATTTTGATCATGCCCTACAAGGCTAAGGCTTTTGCCCATCATTTTATTTCCAACCGGAATATGGAAGAGACTAAAATATTGGAAGATATAATTCAGCGGCGGTTGCTTGGGACGATCAGTCAGGAAGAATTTTTTGAGATACTTAGAAAGAATTCAATAGACAATGGAGTGGGCTTTGACGTGCGGACAGCGGAGAAAATACTCCGGCGGGTTAATCGGATTATTCGGACCGCGTATTATATTTATCAGGAAGAGCATAAACGAAAAGATGAACAAGGCAAACACGATAAGCTTAGTGATAACGAAAAGGCTAAAAAGGTAACTTGGTATTTATTGGGCGCGTGCTACTATAAATATTATAAAAATTTGGACGAAGTGCAGATCAACCGGCTGCAGCAGGCGGTAAAGGATCGCTTGGTCGGGGTGTTGCAAAAGAATGGCTTTTTTAAACAGCTTGATAAACCTTTTAAAACGGGCGGGGTTGGTTTAAATTCAAAAACGGCCAAAGCAATGACCGAAGAGTTGGAGCTTATATTGATTCTCGGGTTTGGCATTGTGCAGAAAATTACCATGGATGAAATAAAAGCTGACACTAAAACGGAAGAAAAGGATGAAACAAAAAGTCGTCAAACAGATGAAGCGGCCAAGTTACTCACAGTGGAAAAAAATATAGCCGCTCAGGAGGATAAGACAGCGGACGGTGCTGGCAATACTTCCAAGATTGCTCCGGCTATGGACACTGGTACGGCCAAAGTCGCGCAAAAAATGGCCAGCATGATACAGAAAACTATGAGCGAGACAGATAATGGTCAGGCGAGCGATACAGAGACCGGGGACGAGGCAGAGGCTCCCACCGACGCTAAAGCTTTGGCGGACAAGTTGGCGGACAAGTTAGTGGACGAGCCGGAGGACAAGTTGGCGGATGATGAGGGAAAAAAAGAAGAAACTACAAAAGACAATAAGCTGTATTTATCCGGTGATGAAGCGGCTCAATTAGCCCGGGCCGGGGTGGCGTTTAACGAAACAAAAAAAGAAGAAAACATTGCGACAAAAAAATCCGGAGAACTGGAAAAAGAAATTAAGGAGGCAGAGGCTTTGGCCGAAGAATCGGAAAAGGTGCTCAACAGGGTTTCGCCTGAAGTCACTAAATTTATATCTGACGTGGTCAAGGAGTATGAAGAAAATCCAGATGATGATAAATAATATAGAGCAAGTATTTATAAATAATAAAATATGTTAATAACTGATGTTTTAAGGCTGGCTACCCGTATGTTTAGGACCAACCGGTCGCGGACGTTTTTGACAATTCTCGGTATTAGCGTTGGTATTGGTACGATTCTTTTTCTGGTATCCCTTGGCTATGGTATCCAGCAGTTTATTTTGGATAGAATAACCACCTCTGACGCTTTGTTAAGTTTGGATATTAGCACCGGTGATTTGGAAAATCTGCGACTTTCGGATGATTCGCTACTTGATATAAAAAGTATAAGCGGAGTTGAAAAAGTAAGCCCGCTGGTAACAACGCAGGCGCAAGTAAATATTGGCGATATCGCGACTGAATTGACTGCTAATTTCGCGGACCGTGACTATTTTCGTTTGGACGGAACAATACTCAAAAAGGGCGAATTCTACGAAGATGAGGGAATTGATAAAAGAGTGGTAATTTTATCGTCAGCGGCTTTGCAGTTGTTTAATATTAGCGAAAAAGAAATATTTAACAAAAAGATTAATTTTGTTTTCTTTACCGAGGAAGAGGATGACGACAAAGGCGGAATTGCCCGAAGCTTTATTGAAGCAGAGGGTGAGTTTAGGGTTGTTGGTATTATTGAAGAAGAAAATTCTAATTATGTGTTTTTGCCCCGTTCTTTGGGCCAGGAATTTGGTTTTGATAAATATTCTAAGATAAAAGTGAAGGTAGAAAGCGAAGAGAGTCTGAATATTACCCGGGAGGCGATAATCGAGCGCGGATATATCGTGAGCGCCTTATCCGATATTATTGAGCAAGCCAACCAGGTTTTTAAAATCGTTCAAATCGTCTTAGCTTCTTTTGGCATAATTGCTTTGATCGTGTCAGCCATTGGAATGTTTAACACCATGACGATCGCGCTTTTGGAGCGGACCCAGGAGATTGGGGTAATGAAGGCATTGGGGGCGACCAGTCTGGATGTGTGGACATTGTTTTTGGCCGAATCGGTGATCATTGGTTTTATCGGCGGACTAGGCGGAATATTTATCGGTATTGCCGGAGGAGAGGTTTTTAATTATGCTATAAATATATTGGCCAGTGCTTTGGGTGGAGAAAAAGTCGATCTTTTTGCTACGCCTTGGTGGTTTATCTTTACTATTATTTCTTTCTCCACCATTGTCGGCCTAATAACCGGTTTTTACCCAGCCCGCCGCGCTGCCAGGATCAGTGCGATGGAGGCAGTACGTTATAAATAATTAAAAATTTGGAATAGATAATTAAGAATTAAAAATTAAGAATTTTGATTGAAGAATTAAAAATTAAGAATTAATAATTAAAAATAGTAATAAGTAATTAGTAATAAGTAAAACTATGAAATTTAATTTATTTGATAAAATTAGCAAAGTGAAGCTAGAGAAAAATTTACCAAAAGAAAAAGTTAAAAAAAATGTCGGGGGAATACGTAGGAAGGACGGTGAAGGAGGCTACGAAGAAATCCCGGACTATAAAACTAAAGAAGAAGTAATTGATAGTATTAAAAGTGGAGAATCATTCAAGCAGGTAAGGGACGGTTACACAAAAGAAGGGATTGATTATATAAAAAAAGGAAAATTAATGAATGAAATAGCCGAAGCACATGAGCCCGAGAATAATGAAGAAGAAAAAACAGAATAATTCTTAATTCTTAATTTTTAATTTTTAATTTTTAA
>JAGLNE010000056.1 GCA_023139655.1 Candidatus Parcubacteria bacterium | reverse complement strand
ACCAAAAATATATTGAACGCGACGCGGCTCTGGAACGGCGCTTCCAGCCAATTTACGTGGCTGAGCCAAGCGTGGAAGACACGATCGCTATCCTCCGCGGTATAAAAGAAAAGTACGAAGTTCATCATGGAGTTAGAATTACCGATGACGCGGTCGTAGCGGCGGCTAAACTTTCTACCCGTTATATTACGGATCGTTTCTTGCCGGACAAAGCGATTGATCTTGTTGACGAAGCAACCAGCGCCCTGCGTATGGAAATAGATTCTATGCCGGAAGATCTGGACAATATGAAGCGGGAAATTACAAAGCTGGAAATCGAAAAAGCCGCTTACAAAAGAAATAAAGGCAACCTATCACGTATCCGCAAACTTAATAAACGGCTTGAAGAACTTAAAGAAGAGGCTCAGCAATTGGAACTGCACTGGAATAACGAAAAAAATATAATCGCCAAAATCAGCGATACAAAAAAAGAAATTGACGAGTTAAAGGCTGAAGCCGAGATAATCGAGCGACGGGGTGATGATTTGACCCAAGTGGCTGAGATCCGATACTCCCATATTCCGAACCTGGAAAAACAAACAAAAAAACAGGAAAAAGAACTAATGGATATACAAAAAAACGGCCAGAGAATATTAAAGGAAGAAATAGACGAAGAAGATGTGGCTAAAGTAGTTTCGCGCTGGACCGGCATTCCGGTGTCTAAAATGCTTCAAAGTGAGATTAAAAAGCTGGCCAAAGCCGAAACTGTATTAGCTAAGCGGGTCAAAGGACAGACGCAAGCTATAAAATCAGTAGCTAATGCTATCAGACGTTCCAGGGCCGGGATTGGCGAGATGGACAAGCCGATCGGTTCTTTCCTTTTTGTCGGGCCGACCGGTGTCGGTAAAACCGAGCTGGCTAAAACTTTGGCTGAATTTATGTTTAACGATGAGCAATCCCTGATTAGGCTGGATATGAGCGAATTTATGGAAAAACATTCAGTTGCCAAGATCATTGGGTCACCGCCAGGCTATGTCGGACATGAAGAAGGCGGGCAATTGACCGAAAAGGTCCGCCGGCGCCCTTACTCGGTTATCCTTTTTGATGAGATTGAAAAAGCCCACCCGGAAGTATTTAATATACTATTGCAAATTTTGGATGACGGCCGCTTAACCGATTCTAAGGGACGGATGGTTAACTTTAAAAATACGATCATTATTATGACCAGTAATTTGGGCAATGAAGTGATCAAGCAGTATTCAATCGGCTTTGCCGATGCCAAAAATAAAAACGAAGCTCACGTGATGCCAACAGAGGAAATGCGGGAAAAAATAGATAAAATACTTAAAGATAATTTTAAACTTGAATTTTTAAACCGAATTGACGAAATTGTGATATTTAAAAGCCTAAGCAAAGAAGTACTCCAGCAAATCGTTGAATTGGAATTAAACAAAGTTGAAACCAGACTACTCGACAAAAATATCAAAGTGCGCATTGCCGCTAAGATAAAAAAACATCTGGCTATTAAAGGCTACGATACTACCTTTGGCGCCAGGCCCTTAAAGCGTCTGATCCAAAATATGATATTGGACGAGCTGGCCTTAGATATTATTGAAGGAAAAATTAAAGAAGGTGATAAGGTGATGATTGATTTGAACGCTTTTAATAAAGTTGTTTTGAATGTGAAGTAAATACCTCTCCCCCAGCCCCTCTCCTTCGCAAGGAGAGGGGTGCCGAGCCTGCGATGCGGGGTGAGGTCATCAAAAACACCCAGCCCCAGTTTATTAAACTGGGGCTGGGTGTTTTTGTTTGAGTCTTAGAGGGTAAGGCCTATTTTTTGTTAGGCAGGTTTTGGGTCCTTATTAGGCAGGATCCTAAACATAGTCGTGCCACAAACCGGGCAAGTACCTTTGGCGGCACGGCGGGGTTTTCCGCCTTTTCCCTTCATTTCCACTTCTTTCATGTCTTTCATTTCTTGTTTAGCCTTACATTTTACGCAATAAGCATCCATAAGCTTTTTTATCATTTTCTTAAGCAGAACATCTACTAAGAAAATAATATATTAGAATTAATTACTTAATATTAGCTAAAAATATACAATAATACACATATTTAGCTTTATTAATATAATTATAGCATATATTTAGGCTTATTTAAAGGGAGCCGATAAATATCTAATTTTTAGCGTTCAAAACCCACCCTAGCCCACAATCGCCTAAGCCTAAAGACCCTAGCTAGTAAAATTAATAAAAGCCCGCTAAAGCAGGCTGAATTGGCTGATTTTTATATTAACTATCTGTCATCCTGAACAAAGCGATAGCGGAGTGCGACCGAAGGAAGTGCCTGTGGTAAAGGATCTCGCCTCTACATCCACGAGATTCTTCTCCCGCTTCGCGGGATCAGAATGACAGGGGGGGGCTTAGCTTATACTTATTATTTTATACTCAGTTGTGCCTTTGGGGGTTTCAACCGACACTGTTTCACCGGATTTTTTATCCAAAAATGCCTGACCCAAGGGAGACTCGTTGGAAATCTTTCCATTAACCGGGTCAGCTTCATTAAAACTAACAATAATATATTCGCGTTTTTCATCATTGACCTTAACTTTAACACGCGACCCCATCGCGACTTTACCGCTATTTTGACCGTTTTTAACAATCGTTACGTTTTTTAGGATTTGTTTAAGCTCAAGAATGCGCCCTTCGTTAAAGGCTTGCGCGTCTTTGGCCTCAGAGTATTCGGCATTCTCGCTTAAGTCGCCCATATCTTTGGCTAGTTGTATCCGCCCAGCTATCTCTTTACGCTTAAGCGTGCTTATATTTTCCAATTCATCACGCAATTTATCATAACCCTCCTCTGAAATAATTTGATCAGACATATTTATAAAAATTAATTTAACATAATTTGTAATATACAGGATTATGGGAATTAATGCAAGGGGAAACTGATACTTTACGCATTTAATAATCAATATAATAATAACCAAGATACAAGTAACAATAACCAAAAAATAATCAATAACCAATAAACAAACCACGAAGAACAATTTGGTTATTGATTATTGATTATTTTTTGATTATTGTATCTTGGTTATTGATTATTCAAATTATTTTTTATTATTTACTAAAAATCCCACCAAGATTAAGTACCCTATCCCCAGCGGATGATTAAGATAAGGGCTAAAGAAGCTAACTACTGATATGACAATCAAGCCAAGAAGTAAGCCCCCAACAACAGTGTCATCCTGAGGACCCCTCCTCTCGCGAGAGGAGGGGGGCGAAGAATCTCGTCTCTACATCCACGGGATTCTTCTCCGCCAGCTGGCGGATCAGAATGACAGGCACTTATATTTTGTTTCTTGATTCTTTTAAACGCGACCACAAATATCATAATTATTAAAGCCAGATAGGCCGATAGGCCGAGTAAACCCAATTTAAGCCAAATATCCAGGAACCCCCATTCAAAGGCGTAAGTAGTGTATTGACCGTTTGGATTTTGCTCAAGTACCCTGGGGTCGCTTGTTCTATAACTGACAGTAGCACCAAAGCCGGCACCCAAAATTGGTGTCTTTTTTATTTCCTTAAGTAACTCAGGCAGTAGGGCCCAGCGCGAAGAAACACCGGCTTCACCGCTTATTTGCATCGCTCTGTTCTGGATCAAAGAAGCGCTAAAACCGGTACCAGGCGTTGGCAAGGGAAATTTTATTATTCCGGCGATGAGGATTAGGGAGAATATTGTGCTTAAAAAAATGATTATCGTGGTTTGTAGTATTTTCCTGTCATTGCGAGGAGTAAAGCGACGAAGCAATCTCGTGAATAACCCTGTCATTGCGAGGCCGAAGGCCG
>JAGLNE010000055.1 GCA_023139655.1 Candidatus Parcubacteria bacterium | reverse complement strand
TAAATGAATGCGCCCGCGTTTTAAAAGATAATGGAGCCGGAGAAGTTTGGGGTCTGGTGGTGGCTCGGGGGTAAAAACCTTTCATGTCATCCTGAGTCCCGAGTCATCGGGACGAAGGATCCCGTCACTATATCCACGAGATTCTTCGCTGCGGCTCAAAATGACAGAAACGACCAAATGCGTAAAATTTGATATAATAGTATTTGTTTATGAAAAATCTATTTTCTACAATTTTTTTCCTTGCGCTTATTGGAATTGCCGGCTATTTTCTCTATGAAAAATCAATAGACAATAACCCAAGCAAGTCTGAACAAAATGCTGCTAACCCGGCCGAACAACCGATAAAAGAAGCGACTGATAGGATTGAAAAAATTGAAATTACTAAGGATTCTACTTACGGCGCCTTAATGGCAACCTCTGGAGTGCCTTATGAACTCTCAACCAAGATCTATGACGCGGCCAAACCGATCTATGACTTGGTTAAAATTCGCGTGGGCCGGACAATTGAACTTCAGCATGATAAAGATACAGATGAAATCAAGGAATTAAGATATAAAATTGACACTGAAGACGAGCTGTTTGTTTCGCGCGTGGCCACGTCTTCTGTCGCCAGTAGTTCTGAGCTGAATTATTCATGGCAGGCAGAATTAAGACCTATTCCTTATGAATTAAAATTAAGAATCGCGGCCGGGACAATAGAAACCAGTATGTACCAAGCGGCTCTGGACAGTGAAATTGATATCCGGGCGATCATTGAGCTGGCCAATGCTTTCCAATGGGAAATTGACTTTGCCATGGATCCGCGCGTTAATGATACCTTTAATTTTGTTTATGAAGAGAGATATTTAAATGGTGAGTATATTATGCCCGGCCAAATATTTGCCGGCCGCTACGTAAACGCCGGTGAACAATTTGACGTTTATTATTTTGAGGAAAATGAAGACAATATCGGCTTTTTTGATGCAGATGGTAATAGTGTACAAAAAATGTTCCTTAAAGCTCCGGTTGCTTTTAAGTACATTTCCTCCGGCTACACTCGCGGGCCGCGCTATTTGGCCGCTTTTCAGCTTTTTACCAGTTCTCATATGGCAATCGATTATGCCGCCGCGATTGGTACGCCAGTTAGAAGCGTTGGTAATGGCACGGTTATTTACGCCGGTTGGAACAATAAAGGCTACGGCAACTATATTAGCGTCCACCATAACGGCACTTACACCACCAACTACGCCCACTTATCAAAAATCTATGTCAGCTATGGCAAAAAGGTTAGCCAAAGCGATATTATCGGCGCGGTTGGCTCCACTGGTTTCTCTACCGGACCGCATCTGCACTATGAAATGGTTAAAAACGGGGCAAAGATCAATCCCCTTCTCGAAGTCCTGCCCCCGGGCAAACCGATCAAAGACGAAAATAAAGATAGATTTTTTGCCGAAATAAAAAAATGGCAAGAGATGTTGGATAAATAGTGACTACTTTAATTAAAACAAGACGCTTCAACATACTGAAGCGTCTTGTTTTATATATTAAAAATAAAACTTAAATTTATTTTTTTATATTATACCAATCAATTTTCCGGGATACGTGCATTACGGCAGAAAGAATGACAAACAAACCAAGCGCGCCAACCAAGAGCGAATAATCTTCAAGCTGCAAAATTATATAGATAAAGCCGTAAATGAAAATTAATATTAGAGATTCAATCATGGCCGGTTTCCATATTCCAAAAACTGATTTTGAATAAAGCGTGATCAATCCAACAATGGAAAAGACGGATATAAAATACGCGCAATTAAAGCCAAGATGCTCAGCAATAGAAAGCAAGAGCACATAAAAAAGCGACAAAGACAAACCAATCAAAATGTATTGCAAGGGGTGGACTCTTTTTTTGTTCAATGCTTCAAAAAAGAATAAAACCAAAAAGGTAAGTGACAACAGCATGATCGAATATTTAAGAGCACGCACGGTTTTCTGATATTCGTCAGCCACCACAAGCAGTCTTACGCCAAAATCACTGGAGCTAAAATTATTATACTGCATTACAGCCGGCTCGTACTTATCAAATCTTTCCTGGACCATAGGCGCGTTAGACTCTCTGGATAAAACGCCCAAAAAGCTTTGCGGAAAATTACGATTAAGCTCAAGCACTTTCCAGCTTGCCGTAAATCCATTATCAGTTATCTCGTGCGTATTTGGCAAAAACGCTCCCTGAAAACTGGGGTCTGTCCAAACTGATGCTAGCTTAACATTGGTTTCTTTGCCAATCGGGGTAAAATGGAGGTCACGGCTGCCGTTTAAAACTAATTTCAAACTAAAATTATATTTCTTGGCTTTATCATCTTTATCAATTGCTACTTTTGAATTAACTCCGGAAGAGAAGATATCATTAGTTTCAGTGCCCGGCTTAAAAGCATATTCTTTGTCATTCCACAATAAACCAATATTTTCTTTTACTCCCCGCATATCCGGTATACCCAAAGACACAAAGACTTTGTCATACATAACATTCTCTGGAGCGATCTCCCAATTTGAAAAATCCGGGGCTATAAATTCTCCGCTTATCTCAAGCTCGGTTCTGTAAACCACCACCTCATACATCCCCCGCTTCCTTATTTCCGGATTAATAACACCGTCTATGTTTAGCTTCTCCGGCAAAAAATGCGCGTAGCGCAGCACTTCATCAACTTTTTTTTCATTTCCAATCGTACTCTCAAATATTTTTTTATAGGGTACACTCAAAACCGGCCCGGTTATACTTTGCGTCCGTCCCCATTTCTCGCTTACTTCCCGAAAAGCCTCTTCTTGCCGATTCTCACGTTCATTAACCAGAACAGCGATCATCCCGGTCGGGATCATAAGGATGGCTATTAAAAACCCGATTATAAATAATTTCAAAGACAGCGATGTTTTTATGCTTGTTTTGTCTGTCATATAATTTATTTTAAATTTTAATTATTTTTTCTTCCAATCTTTAATAATAATCCTGTCTCCCCTTTTATCAACTACTACTTTTTGCCTGTCCTGAGCTCGCCGAAGGGCTTTTCTCTCCATTTTAATTCTTTAACCATTTCGATGGGCAGAGTTACCCCAATACTGCGCCCGCCGCCCATTCGGGTTAATTTCCTGATATTATGGTCAGCCATTTTTCGTCTTGCCATTTTTTTGTTTTGCTACTGAATTAATTCAGTAGCAAGAAAATAATTATTATAATTTTATACTAACAACTCTTTTTCATAATCACCATTTTTAATATCATTCATTGTTTTGTTAAGCATGTCTAAAATTAATGATTTAGCCTTTGCATTATTTAAAGACAAATTTTCGCCTATGATTTTATCTTTTTTTAATCGTAAAACAACCGGAACAATCAATTCTTTTTGTTTATATGCATATATAATAATTCTCCCAGCTGTTTTGCTAACTAATCTTAATTTTATTAATTCTCCTTCTTTATATCCTAGATGAGATAAACGAATAGACGAAGATAGAATTTTTTTAGTCGTTTTTTTAATATCTTCTACAGTATAATATTTTTTCAATGGTTTTAACTCCCTTTTTAAAAACGACTTAGTTAATATTAAAAACATTCATCTAAATGTTAGTTTTTTTAAGTAAAACACCTAACTTGTTTGATTTTGCAATCACGTCTTTATCGGAAAATATTTCATCATAAGTAGCATTGCTTGCTTGCAAGGATACATTTAATTCATTATTCAGATATGCTTTCATGGCCATTGTCAAAAGGGCCTTAAGAGTAATGCCATCTTCTTTGGCTTTTTTAATCGTACGATTTTTTAATTCCTTATTACTTATAAAAGTAACTTGCGTTTGTTGTTTGGTGTTCATATATTTATATAGTTAAAAGCTATATATAAACTATATATAATTTTTCAATTTCTGTCAAGAATAATATTTTAATCAAAAAATTCTTTAAAATTAGAGAATTTTTTCTGTTCCTTGCTTTTGTGCGGGGTGTTGTACACCTTATACGAACTGAAATAAATTAATACAATTTAATAATAAATTTATTGTTAGGGTGTAATAATTTAAGTTAAATATTTTACCTAAAAAATTATACCCAATACAGATAATATAAGGGCAATAATAATTCCCACATAAAAATATTTACTATCAATCTTCTTCCCCTCTTCGCCTTTATTTTCAAGATATTCTTTTAACTTTGGTAATGACAAATCTAATTCTTGTATTAAATTGCTAACACTTTCATTATCAATAGAAACATCAGAACTATAAACATCCCGTAACTCTGATAAATTATTTTGTAGCTCTGTTATATTTTTTGAATTTGCAATATTTTCCAAAGCTTCAAAAACTGCCCTCCTTTCATTTTCCCATTCTTCTTGAATATGCATATCGTATTTTACATCATCAATTGTTGTGCCCATATTGTTCAATTTAAATTATACTTATTATTTTTAATCTTATAAACTCTTATAAGCCTCTACTTGATTATTGTATTCATATTTTACCATTTCATAATCATCTCCCCATTCCTGTTTAGCACTATTCATAATGTCGAGATAATTAGTTTGTGCCATTACCCAATCATATGCCTCCGCTTGGTTATTATATTCATATTTAACCATTTCATAATCATGAACCCATTCTTGTTTAGCCTTTGTCATAATTTCTGGGTATTTTGTTTGTGCCATTACCCAATCGTATGATTGTACTTGATTATTATACTCATATTGTACCATTTCATAATCATTGCCCCATTCTGTAGAAGCATTTGTTTTTAATATCGCAAGAATATCATCTCTTGCTGTTTGCGTTTTCACTTCTATCTCTTTAATCACAGGGGTATTTTCTTTTACTACCTCGTTAACTGGTTCATTAGTTGTAAGCTCCATTTTGTTTTTGGTTTGCTCTATAGTATCACTAACAACATTTTTTACTTTATCCGTCGATTGATTTTCAGTTTCTAATTGCTTAACTTCTTCCTTTTTCGGCTGTTGATTAGCTTTTTTATTTTCCTGTGATTCCTGTTGACTTTGAGTTGTTGGCTCTGTTGTTATCCCGAATAGTATAAAGAAAACTATAGTAGAAGCACCGAAAAATATTGCCACCTCTTTTCTTGTCATCTCTTTTTTTAAGAAAGAAAAAGCACTTGGCTTGATTAAGCCAACTATTAACGAAACAAAAAAGACGAAAAACAGTAATAAATATAAGTCATCCATATATTTTTGTTAATTCTAAAACCAAATTTAAATTAATAATTTATTGAGTTAACCTTGTCACATAGTATTTATTATCTGTTGCACTTTCCGCTACTAACCCGTATGAAGTAACATCTGACGGAATTTCATAAACTAAGTTACCATTCTCCTTTATGTCTGGTGATAAATCACGCACTGAAATAGAATTTTCTGAATACATAATCATATCATCATAACTGTTATATTGTTTATTTGTATCAGTCAAAAGGACAAAGCCTTCTGGAAACAAGTAACCCCTATCAATAAAAAAACTAAACTCTGAATTAGTAATGTTTGTAACATCTAAATTAATGTTCACAAATTTTGTACCTGCCTTTGCGGTCTTCGTTCCAAAAGTACCAGAAATAAAATTGCTTTCACTAACAAAATTTACTTTAAATTTATAAGTTGACAATGTTGTTTCATCCCCGATGCTTTTATATACAGTATTATCCGAACTTTCATTTTTTGATTCATTGCTTGATGTTTCTGTTTTTGATTCTTCTGTTTTTTTAGGAACTGTTGCACTATCTGTTGCTGTTGGAATTTGATTTAAATTATCATTGGTTATTCCCATCCCTAACTTTCGCATTAATTCAAAAGCTTCAGCAGGTCTACCAAGAAAATATTTTTGTTGATTAACTGGATTAACATACCAAGCCTCACCGTTTTCTTCTACTTGCAATAATATTTTTCCAGCCATACGACTAGCCAAACTATCAGCATAAACAATAGAAGTAAAACCTATCATGCACATAAAAATGCCTACAATTAAAATTAGATTACTTGTTTTTTTCATAGCTTTGTTTCCTGTTAACTGATTACCAAAAATGATTATTCAGTTAACAAAATAAATAATTAAGGTCAGCCGAGAAACAAAAAGCTCCCCGTCAGAACGGCGGTCTTGCGACCGCCCATAGCCCTTTCGAACTACGACCGACTAAGGTATGCTGAACGAGGAGTTCTTTACACCTTAGTCGGATTTTTGACCATATCTTTAAAAAGACTTAGGTCTATATTGTATTATTAATATATAATAAAATTAGCAGAAAATCAAGTAAATCACCATATTTTTCAAAAAATACTTAAAAAAAATACCCCAATGGGTATTTTCTATTTGTGCACCCGGCCCGCCTACGCCAAGGCTACGGCGGGCAAGCAGGAATCATCTGTTGTATAGTTAGTGCACCCGGCAGGAATCGAACCTACATTACAGCTTCCGCAAAGCTGTGTCCTATCCGTTGAACGACGGGTGCCGATTTTTAGAAATAAAAAAATAGAGAAATTATTAAAATTGTAAATATTCTCTATATTTTGAATATCTTTGATAAAGTTTCAGATAAAGGAGGGTCAGTTCGTTCTAAGTCTTCTGGCAAATACTTTAGCAGATTTTCACGAATTTGCAAGGGGTCTACTTTGCCCAAATAAATAGATAGCCGATGTTTTAAAAAACTGTTGAAATTTAAATATAAATGCTTTACTCCTATCCTGGGCTTGTAAATAATCGCAAAATCTTTAATTTCATCATAGTCGTAATAATTTTTCCCAATAAAAATACCGTCTTCGGCTATTTTAATATCAACCGGATGCGGGTCGCGGCCATCGTGTAAAATAACGATTAAAGAAACAATAATAATAATTACGGCAAATAAAAAATTACCGGTAAAAAAAGCAAATAGCATTAAAAGCAAGGCGGTAGTAATTGCTATAATGTACCATTTTTTACTTCTTTCATATTTTTCATATTCCGTTACATGCCACTCTGCCAATATTTTCCCGTAATCATTATCTTGATTTGTGCTATTGTCAGGCATATTGTTGACAATTTACGTTAATTTATATATATTAATTATAACATTATTCAATAAACTAGTAAATATAATTTTACTGGTTATTTATTTTTGGAGAGGTGCCTGAGTGGTTGAAAGGGGCACCCTGCTAAGGTGTTGAGCCTTCACGGGTTCCGAGGGTTCGAATCCCTCCCTCTCCGCCAGTTTATATCTATTTATCAAAATACCACGGAAGGGTGGCTGAGTGGTCGAAGGCGACGGTCTTGAAAACCGTTGAACCTTCACGGGTTCCGTGGGTTCGAA
>JAGLNE010000054.1 GCA_023139655.1 Candidatus Parcubacteria bacterium | reverse complement strand
CAGAATGCTCTAAATATTTTATTGATAGATGCCAGGTCTTTCTGCTTTTTTTGCCTCATATACCTTAAGGCGAGTACGGGAACTATAAACAAGGGAATAAACAATGAGATAATCCCAATATCATAGTAATTATAATTGTCCAGCCAGTAGCCGACTATCCAGCAGAAAATAAAAATTAACATAAGGATTAATGCTTGTTTTTTGTTTTGCATAGTTTTTTATTTTAGTTTATTAATTTTTTTAAATATTTTTTTCTAATATTTATTAGTATAATGCCGATAATAAGTCCAATGCCGCCAGATGATATTCCCGACCAAGTTATAATTTCTTCATTTATTCTTTCTCTTATTGGTATACCAACATTGCACTCACTATATGGTTCATCATATTCGTAATATTCTTCAGCTGGCGCTGACTGTGACCTTGCTTTCGTTTGAATATTTATTACAGTAGGCTCTCGCCATTTCCCCTCTTTTTTATATATACTCATTACGCAATTATATTCAGGCCTCATACAATCTACATTAATACATTCTCCGTCTTTATCATATTGAAAATATATAACATTGATGGCTACAAACATTGACACAATAAGAGCGGTCAAAAACATTCCAGATAAAAATAAAAGTGTTTTTATAATTAACTCTTTTGATAGTTTTAATTTTTTTAACAACATTTCTATCGTTTATTATTTTTAAAATCATCCAACTGTTCTTTAGCCTCATTTAAAAATTCCTCTGTTTGTTTTTCTAGTATTTGATTTCTTATTTTCAGTAATTCATCTTGCTCGTCCATTGCTTTTTTATTTTCATTTTCAGTATATGGACGCGATAATTTATATGGTGGAAGCTCAAAGCCTAACGAAGACAAAAAATTATAACCCTTTTCACTTGATACAAAATCACTATTGCGGTTATGGTAGAGCCAATTAGTAACTTTTTTACAAGCGTCATATTTCAAAGGCTCTACTTTTTCTAGTTCTATATATTCGTAACAATTATTTTCTATTTTCCGAAAAGCAGGATAAATTTGAGGATTAACTAACGAACTTTGTCTTCGTTCATAACGAGCATAAAAAATTACACCGACTATGCATATAGAAATAACAACTAAAATTATTAATTTCTGTTTTTTGTTTTGCATAGTTTTTTATTTTAGCTTACTAATAATAACAATGCCAGAAACGTAAACAAAAATAGGTTTAATAAAAAGTAAAAATATACCTTGCCCCGTATGTCTTGCTATCGCAAATATTGTGTAATGGCTAATAGGATGGGCTAGACTTTCAGATTCATAAATGATTAAATCTCTAATTAATAATTCAATCCAAACATAAATTGCGATAGAAAGAACAGTAATTAAAATAAATTTTTTATTAATTTTTACCATATTAATAACAATTAATAGAAGATGCTAATCCACTAAAATTTCTATTTATATAACATTTGAAAGAAGACGGGCGATAGGTCGGGGAAAAATCAATTCCTGAATAAGTTGGCGGATTGTAATATACTATATTTGCAAGAGTTTGAATTTGATTCCAATAAGCCCTATATTCTTCATCTTTTGAATCCATTTGATTTTTAAAATTATCCAACCCTTTGGAAATTGCATATTCGGCCTGAGCCAAATAATCACCATGGTGATATATCCCATCAGTAATTTGAACAAATGAATCTTCGTTGACTGTCCATCCTTTGCTTTCTATCGTTGGCACAATATTCTCTAATATATTTTTTCGTGTATTATTAATCTTTATTAATTCTTCAATCGCATAGATTTTATATTCTAATGATTTAACATCATTATCTTGTACTGTTTTTAAATTTAAGATTAATTTAGCAACATTTTGCTCTTGGCCTGCTGTTAATGACATAAGGGTTGAGGATTTTAAATTTAATATTTTTATTCTTTGTTCAATCGCTGATATAAAAGTGTCTGCGTCTGTGTTTATAAAATAATATGAGTTTAAATATTCGTTGATAAGTGTGACAATAGCATTTAAATATTCATCGGAAATAATTGTGTTTGTCGAGGCTGATTCAGTAGTATTTGTATCTTCGCTACTTATTATTTGCGTATTTTTTGTTACAGGTTCTTCGTTATTATGATTTTGGATTGTATTAATGTCAACATTACTTATACCTAGACCCAAATTTCGCATTATTTGAAAAGCATCACTGGGTCTACCTAAATAATACATTTTTAAATCGTCAGGGTTCACATAATATGCCTTGCCACCATCTTCAACTTTTAATAATATTTTTCCAGATAATCTAACGGGTGTTTTACTGCTATCGAATAAATCAAAATCACTATTGCTGATTCCAAGCCCGAGCTTTCTCATAATATTAAATGCGTCAGTAGGTCTTCCCAGATAATATTTTTTTTGATTATCTGGATTGACATACCATGCTTCGCCTCTTGACTCCACTTGTAATAATATTTTACCCTTTAGTCTGTCTGATAAAATTTCAGCAAATACAACGTTTAATGGATATAAAATAAACAATAATAATAGCGTAATTATAATTTTCATAGATTTTTATTTAATAACAAAAAAGACCCTCGGTCGGCGATGCTCTTGCGAGCATCCATTGAAGTTTCCCTCAATGACCATAGACATAGTGCCGACCAGAAGGTCGTCTTTATGTCTATGGTTTTTTGACCATACCTTAGATGAATTTAAGGGTTAGGTCTATCGTAAAATATTTAATTGTAGTCTTATGTTAGCATATTTTTATAATAAAAACAATACAAAAACGAACCCTTATAAGATTCGTTTTTAAGAATATATTATTTAATATTTCTAGATATTAATCCAAGATTATCTAATCTGTAGTTCATAGCTTCACGACTAACCTTAAACAGGTCGGCCATGCCCGTAATATCTTCTTCAAGAAAATATTTTTTATTTTTAATTATTTTATTGAATACGTTTTCTATCATCTTTTCCGGCATCAATAGATTTGCTGCGAAAAAATTTGCAACCTGTTCTTTCTCTGAGCGATGTGATTCGTAATCAAATGTAATATTATCGCGATGGTCTACAAACACCTTTTCGTTGTTTAAAAGAAAATGGGAAAGTTCATGAGCCAAACTAAAACGCTGTCTTGTGGGGGGGTCATTGCTATTAATACCAACCAACACACGGCCGTCCTTTTTTTTGATTATAATACCTGAGTAAATATCGTCTGGTGCAAAGTTCGTAATTATATCATAATCGTCCATTATTTTTTCAATGGGGATTGGAGGTTCAACAAAATTATATTTTTTTAAAATTTTATTAATCTGTTGCTTTGCTTTTTTATACATAATACTATTGCTCTTTCCCAAAACATTTTATTGCAAAGTCAGCTCCCTTTTTGTCCATCTTTTTGATATTATCTATGTCGTTTTTACTTAAAGCAAATCCCTCAGCTACGGTCGGAAAAAATTCTTTTATGCCGCAACCTAATCTACAAGCGATTTTCCACATTAACACAGCGTTTATATTGTTATTGCCATTCTCTATTTGGACAAGTGAACTTCTTGAAATTTTTATTTTTTCCGCGAGACGCCTTGCCGTAAGGCCTCGTCCTATTCTAATTTTTTTGATACTTGAACCTATCAATTTCTTGAATTTTTTATCATCTTGGTTTTCTTTTCTTCTTTCTTTCATTGTACACTATTTTATTAAAAATGTGATGAGGAAAACTTGTTATTAAAAGTTACAAAAAGTTACAAATAATAACGTAAGTCATTAATAATAACATTTTGTTATTATCAAAGTATATTTTAATAATAACGCACTTATGCTATAATGTAAATAGAAATATAAAACGGTCCAATTAGCCTAGGAAGCACAAGGACCGTTTTACATAAGTAAGGTTGCTGAATTTATCAGCGCACTTTTATTATAATTAATATAGCATGTTTTTAATTTTTTGACTATGTCTTAAGATAATAACATCTACCAAGAACATGAAAAAAGAAATTACTTTCACAGTAAACGGCGAAACTTTTTCAACAAATGAAAAAGAATTAACCGCTAAGCAAATATTGGAAATTGCCAGTATTTCAACTTCTGATTATTACTTAATTCTTATTAAGGGTAATAATCAAATATCCTACAAGGATAACCCAGAAGAACTAATTAAAATGCATAATAATATTAAATTTATTGCAAACTATACTGGAGAAACACCGGTTGCTTAATTGTATGAAAGAAAAATTTATCAATGAGCTAAATAATTTGGGCTATAAGACCAGTGTAACTGAAAAATTTGTTGTCTTCGATTATGTTATCCAGGCAGGTAAATTCAAAGACAGGCAAATTAAACTAGGTTTTGAAATAGTTGAATTTCCGATTGCCATTCCTCATGGGCCTCACTTTTCGCCTTTGTTAGTTCCAATAAATCAAAAAGGGGGTCACCCTGGCCGGATACATGCAAGCGAATTATTTAAGGACAATGGAGGTCACTTGAGTAGGCCATATCCTAATGATTCCAAAAAAACAGTAAAAGATTATATGATATATATCGGATATTTATTTAATACCTTATAATATGAGATACGGCGTAGCATTTACAGACAAAATTCATTTTAATTTCATAAAACACCTGCTTCGTGATGACGGCCAGGAAGATTTATGCTTTGGCTTGTGGAACCCAGGCTACGGAAAAAATAAACACACGGCCATTGTTTATAAAGTTATTTATCCTAAAAAAAATGAAAGAAAGGTTCACGGTAATGTGGGGTTTTTATCTAATTATTTAGAAAGAGTTATCGGTCTTGCTTTGAAGGAAAATGCGGGGATAGCCTTTCTCCATAGCCATCCACATTCTGGTTGGCAAAATATGAGTTATGTAGATAAAAAATCTGAAGAGAGAATGGCAAAAATAATTTTTTCTGCCACGGATTTACCATTAATAGGACTAACTAGCAGTAATAATGAAATTTGGAGTGCAAGGTTTTGGATAAAATCTAAACACGGTGTCTATAAAAAACATTGGTGTGAAAGCGTAAAGATTCTAGGCAATTCTCTTATAATAAACTATAATGAAAATTTATTGCCATTACCACGTTTTAAAGAGGAATTACGTAGAACTTTTTCAGCTTGGGGACATGACAAGCAGTCAAATTTGATGAGGCTAAAAGTAGGTATTGTTGGGCTTGGGAGTGTGGGAAGTATTGTGGCTGAATCATTGGCGAGAATGGGTGTTGCGAATATTAAATTGATTGATTTTGATTACATAAAAAGAAAAAATTTAGACCGGTGTCTTCATGCCAATTCTAATGATATTGGAAAGCTTAAAACCGAAATTGTTGCAGAAAGTATTAGTAAAAGTGCTACTGCCGATAATTTTAAAGTATTAAAAATCAACTATAGTATTGTTGAAGAAAAAGGTTTTAGAGAAGCGTTAGACTGCGATATATTATTTAGTTGTGTCGATAGGCCTTGGGCAAGACAAGTTTTAAATTTTATTGCTTATTCTTATTTAATTCCTGTAATAGATGGCGGTATTATTGTAGGCACCAATAAAGACAAGACGGATTTAACCGGCGCTGATTGGAAGGCTCATATAGCATCTCCGGGAAGGAGATGTTTAGAATGTTTAAATCAATTTAATTCATCTGTTGTCTCAGCTGAAATGAACGGAAAATTTGAAGATTTATCTTACATAAACTCCTTGGATGATAATCATGTGATAAAAAGAAATGAAAATGTTTTTGCTTTTAGTTTGAGTCTTGCTTCTATGGAAATTATGCAATTATTATCAATGGTAATTAACCCCTGTGGTGTATCAAATGTCGGCAGGCAAAATTATCATTTTGTAACCGGAAAAATGGATGTTGACGAAGGTGGTATTTGCAATAATGATTGTCCTTATACTCAGTTAATTGCGAAAGGAGATAATTCAGGAGTTAAATTGACAGGTAAAGATTTAAAAGCTGAAAAAATTAGAAGTAAATATTTAAACATTAACAAAAATATTTTATATTTCACATCAAAACTGTTTAATAAATTTATTAAATACTAATTTATTATCATTATAAATATGCCCGAATACGTTAAAACAATAATTGACAGCGCTATAAGTGAAACCGTAGAATTTATTTTATTAATTCCTAGTTTATCAATTGACCATTGGAAAGTTGTCTTGCCGTTATTCGGAGCTCTATTTATTTTAGTCTTTTCTAAGCTCAATCGAAAAAAAAGGCGACTATAGATTGTTGTTGAGTTTCGTTTAATATATATAATATTAACCAGCGTTTCTTACCCTCCTTGAAACGTTTAGTTAAAAGGAGGACGGCATTCTTACTGTCCTTTTTTGTTTTTAAAATTGCAATAACACAACAGAACAGTTAAAATATAAACAATAAACTATATATTTATGACTAATGATAAAATATTTAAAATTTTAAATGCTATTATAGAAAAAGCATTGCCATATCTAGGGCATGAAACCGACATTACTGTGACAATGGATGAGATGAGTATCAAGCGGGAAGAAAGGGCATGGCTAGAAGCTATTCAGTTTTTTTATTGTTTAAGAGTTAAACATAATTGTTTTAAATATTTTTCACCTGTAAGACACCATTTTATTTTTAAACAAATTAATACAAAGAATCTATTAGACTATAAGAATAACTTTCAAAATAATATTAAAAATTTTCAAGATGACATCAAGGAAAATCAAACAAATAATCAAAAAGGTTTAATTGAATATATAAATGGAAATCTAAAAATACTGGATTATGATGTAATACAATTCAAAAAGTATAGAGCCGAATTGATTGATTATTTTTATAAAACCCGTTATGAGGAGAAATGGAAAACGTACGAAGTAATAATATCCAGCATGGATATGAAAGCAGATTTAAACGAAGAAATAATAAAAGGAATCGAGCGAAAAATCAGTGAAGCTAGAGACGAGGGGAGAAAATTAATTTCAACAAAAAGTGAAATGATAGTAGGAGAAAAAAAATTAAAGATGGTTGAAAAAATTGGAGACGCAATTGACGATATTAATAAAAGAGTGCAAAAAGTTACCGAGGGAGAAGTTGAGGGAATAATTGATAAAAAGAAAGATAAAAGTATTGGCGCAAAAGGAAAATATGATTATAGATGGATGTATTCCTAACTGGCGGGTGTTTAACGGGTGTTAATATAAAACAAATTAGAGCCAAAGTTGGCTCTTTTTTTATTTGCTTACACCCGACAGCACACCTATTTATGTTTTAGCTACAATTTAAGCAGTAAACAAAAAGGGGCATTAAATAAAAATTATGAACGCCATAAAAATCAGACAAAATATATTATTTCATTTTATAAAATTTCATGATGAACAAATTCCAGAATTAAGAATTTGGCAGACTGCAAGATATATTGATGAATTTGGAAAAGGTTGGGTAGACTTTATCCAATTATCCAAAGCGGCCAGATTAACAATAAAATACTGTCGCCGATTATGTTTAAACTCCGAGTTATTTAGGGGTTTAAATGATAATAAATTATATTATCAATCAGAATATCATGTAATGAAATTGCATCGTTTAAATATATGCGGTGGAAAATACCGTCTGGAATCAAAAGAAATATTTTCAGGCGAGGGCGAAAAATCTTTTCCATGGCTTAGAAATACTCTTGGTGGGGTCAAATACAAGCACAAGCCATGCAGTCAATTTAGGGCGTATATTGTTAAATGCTGGGCTGAAAGAGACTTGGAAAAAAAATTAAATTATGAAATGACCAAAGGGATGATTGGATATAACACGATAGAAAGAGAACTTGAAATAGCAAGAGATACGGCAATCCGGTATATGAAAATATCAGAAGCTCGATGGGAAAATGAAATAATCCCTCATCCGAAATATACATTTACAAGCATGAGGGAATACGGAGTTTGGTTAAATCATAATTTTGAAATAATTATTAATGGCGTCAGAATTTCAAGCCAGCCAAAGAGTTTTTGGGCAGTAAAGGTGGGTTATCGTAAATATGTGTTAAATCAAACATTGCCTAATCGTTATTATTTTACGGGTGTTTGTTTGCTAAACGCGAGGCCTTATAGGGGAAAAGGCGTAAAAACCTCTATTAATTAGCCTCAGCCTCCCGTTTAGCAAATAGGCACTCAAAATAGTGGTGCGACAAATCGGTCTCCCTCCTATTAGCCTCTAATACAGGGGAAGAGAGAGCGCACTAAAAGCTATAGAAAATATTGTTATTGCTACGACCAGAAATCTGTTTAATTTTAAAATGAAAAGGAATCACTGTTTGAAAAATTATGCGTTTTTTAAGCCCAATATCTGGATGAAACAGGCGAAAAATCGCCTGAGAGAGAAAAATATTACATTTTTAATATAATATACATTCCTGCAGAAAATTAAGCTATATAAAAAATTTAATAAATTATTCAACTTAAAAAAAGTATGAAAAATACAATAACGCATGAAGAAGAATTAAGTAAAATAATAAATATAAGAGACCACATTAACACCATGACAAAACGCATTTCGCAGTACAGAAATAGAAAAATAAGATTAAGGGCAATATTCAAATTATTTAGAAGACAAGTCAGAACAAATAAATACTATAAATATTGGTCTGACTTAATTCTACTTAATACTGTTGTTAATACATTGAACGAGCTAAAAATGCCTTATTGTAAAAACGAAATATGTTCTGCGTTTAACTTAACAGATATCAAAGACTATCACGGGGAACGAAAGCTGAAAAATATTTTACTTAAATCTTTATTGAAGCACGCTTCAAAAAAATCGGTATTTAAATAATTACTTATATAGTTCGACTCTTCAAAAATTTGATGTTATAATCGGAGCAATAACCACTAGCGTCACAATGACGTTAAGCCTGTATTGCTCCTTAACAAATTAATGGCGACTGATAATACAATTTCAAATCTGCTTACAATATCCGAGGCGTCTCGGATACTTGGAATAGCCGAAAGAACAATACAAAGATTCATGGGTGGAAAGAAAATCTCATATCATAAGATGGGCAGAAGTGTAAGATTTTCAAAAGCAGGAATTGAAGAGTTTTTGAAAAAAACTCGTATTAAATCAGAAGCATAAAATAATATGGCAGTAAGAAAATTTAGAAAAAGCTATTGGGTTGATTTTCAATATAACAATGTACGTTATAGGAGAAGAAGTCCAGTTAATACGAAACAAGGGGCGCTTGACTATGAAGCGATTTTAAGACAAAAAGTTTTAAAAGGCGAACCGATAGATGAACAGAAAAATGAAAACTTAAATCAAAGATTTTCCGAATACGCCTGGAAATGGTTTGAGGAATATGTAGTCGCGAACAATAAGCACTCAGAAATTCTTAGTAAGAAATGTATATTGCGGAAACATCTAGTACCATATTTCGGAAAAGAGAAAATCAATAAAATAAGACATCACCGGATAGAACAATTCAAGAATGTAAAGCTAAAAAAAGGATACTCCAAAAAAACTATTGATAATTTTTTGGCAGTATTGCGCAAAAGCCTTGGTACTGCAAATGATTGGTATGATTGTCCAATTCCGAAAGTAAAACTATTCAAAACACCGACAGAAGAAATAAAACACTTAACACTGGAAGAATGTAAATTACTACTCAATAATGCTGATGGAATCTGGAAAGACGCTATATTAATAGCTCTCAAGACAGGAGTTAGGCTAGGCGAATTAATTGCGCTTAGCTGGGAAGATATTAATTTTAATAACAAACAGTTGACTATTAGGCACGCAATAGTTAGAAATATAAAAGGATTACCCAAAAGCAACAAAATAAGATATATACCACTTGGAAATGAGGTGTTGAGCATGCTTGATAAACAAAAAAAGCAATCAGGCTATATCTTTACTTATAGGGGTGAATTTTTAAAAACGGATTATTGCGCAAGCCGTCTTGCTGAAACCTGTGAAAAGGCGGGCATAGAAAGGATTGGTTGGCATCGTTTAAGACACAGTTTTGCTTCTCATTTAGCAGAAGCCGGCGCTACAATACCAGCTGTTCAAAAATTGCTCGGACACTCGGATATTAAAACGACAATGCGCTATGTACATTTATCTCCGTCTGCCTTACAGAGCACAATTAATCTGTTGGAAACAAACAAATGTCAACCTAGCGTCAACACTGAAACAATTATTAATTCAGACCATTTTCCAATCAAGCTGATATTACCTAAGACAAAACAAAAACAGGACTAGTGTCCTGTTTCAGTAAATGCGGAACGGACGGGACTCGAACCCGCGACCTCCTGCGTGACAGGCAGGCGTTCTAACCAACTGAACTACCGCTCCTATATTAACTTTTAACAATTAACATTTAACAGTTAACTATTCCTCAATAAAAAAATAGTCAAAAAATGACTATCAAATAAAATCCTAACATAATATTAAGCTAAAGTCAAGAATAAAATTTGACAAATTATAAATTTAATGATAACATAATCTTGTATTAAGGCTAGTATCCGTTAGGATCACTAGCCTTTTTTCTTAATATAAATTATTAAATAGTAGCACAAATACAGCCAGAAATATTCTGTTGTCTGTTTTCTGTTTACTGTTGTCTATTAATATGTCAGATTTATCAAATGCGATCAAACAAATATGTGAAGAAAAAGGCTTGTCTTATGAGGCGGTTTTAAGCACGATTGAAAGCGCTTTGTCAGCGGCTTACCGCAAGGATTTTGGCAAAAAAAACCAAAATATTGTGGTAGAGTTTAATCCGGACACGGCCAAATCTAAGATTTTTGATATTAAAACCGTGGTGGAGGATATGCCGGAAGAAGAATTAGAGGAGGAGAGTGCTTCTGAGGAAGAAAAAAGTGGTGAGAAGGTAAAAGAATCAGAGGATAAATTAAAAATTAAGAATGAAAAATTAAAAGTTGATAAAGATAATAAGAATGAAAAGTCAAAAAAAGATGAAGCTGTAGGGACGCGCCACGGCGCGTCTGATGATAAAGAAAAGAAAGACGAGAAAAAAAAGGGCAAGGAAGAAAAAACAGACGAGGCTCCAGAAGAAGAGGAGGAGAAAAGGAAATTTAATCCTAAGACTGAGATTGAGCTTAGTGATGCTAAACTGATCAAGAAAACCGCCAAAATTGATGATGAGATAAAAATGAAATTGGAAGAACCGGAAGGCTATGGCCGGATGGCTGCCCAGACCGCTAAGCAGGTTATTATTCAGCGCCTTAGAGAAGCGGAACGGGAAATGATATATAAAGATTTTAAGGAAAAAGAACATGAAGTAGTAAGTGGTGTTGTCCAGCGTAGGGAAGGAAAAATTATTTTAATTGATCTGGGTAAAGCAGTGGGTGTTTTGCCGCCGGATGGAATGATCCAGGGTGAACGCTATAATTCCGGCGACCGGGTAAAGGTTTATGTAAAGGAAGTCAATTCCCGTCCTAAAGGGCCGGAGATCGTTCTTTCGCGCACGGCGGATGAAATACTTAAGAAAATATTCTATTTAGAGATCCCGGAAATTTCAAACGGACTTATTGAGCTAAAGAGCGTGGCTCGCGAAGCCGGTTTTCGCGCTAAAGTGGCGGTTTGGACCGACTCGGACAATGTAGATCCGATTGGATCCTGCGTCGGGCAGCGTGGCGCGCGGATTCAGACCGTTATTGCCGAATTGGGTGGGGAAAAAGTAGATATTATTCAATATGACGAAGAACCAATAAATTTTATATCCAACGCCCTTTCGCCAGCCAAGATAATTGGGATTGATACAGATGAAAAAACAATGAAAGCAACTGTTAAAGTCTCCACCGACCAGCTTTCATTGGCAATCGGCAAAGGCGGACAGAACGCTCGCTTGGCCGCCAAACTAACCGGCTGGAAGATTGATATAGTGGAGGACAGCCCGGATAAGAAAAAGGACGAAAAGAAAGATGAAAAAAAAGAAGAGGATGCAGAGAATAAATTAAAAATTAAGAATGAAAAATTAAAAATTGATAAGGATAAAAACGACAAGGAAGATAAAAAAGATGGGAAAAAGGAAAAGAAAGAAAAAGTAGAGAAAAAAGAAGATAAGGAAGATAGGAAAACAGACAAAAAAAAGAAAGCAGAAAAAAAGGATGAGAAGAAAAAGAAAGCTGACAAGGAAAAGAAAGATGAAAAGAAGAAAAAAGACGATGAAAAAATTGAGAAGAAAAAGAAAGATGGAGAAAAAGAGGAAAAATTAAAAGAGGAAAAAAATAATATTTTGACAATTAATATAATCGCGATACGTATTACCTGTTGCGTGCTATGTGTTGTGTGTTACGTGCAATATGTCTATTTACGTTATCGGCCACAAGACACCGGACTTGGATTCGGTGGCAGCGGCTATTTCTTACGCTAATTATAAAAACAAGCTGGAGAACACGGACGTCTATATACCGGCTGTAACCGGAGAGATCAACCTGGCGACCAAGTTCGTGCTTGATAAATTTAATATTGATAAGCCGGAAATACTGGAGAGTGCCAGTGGGCAGAGCGTTATCCTGGTAGACCACAATGAATCTACCCATGCGGTTAAGGGCATTGAAGAAGCAAAAATTATTGAGGTGCTGGACCATCACAAAATGGATTTTTCTTATGTTGATCCGATTGATATCCTGGTAAAGGCCTGGGGTTCAAGCAATACTATAATTTATCATTTATATAAAAATCATGGTGTTGAGATTGATGAGGCGCTAGCCGGTCTGATGCTTTCCGCTATTCTAGATGATACGGTTATTACCAAATCCCCGACTTGTACCCCGATTGACAAAGAATATATTGCCGAATTAGCTAAGCTGGCCGGAGTTGAGGACTGGCAAGCCTTAGGGATTGAAATATTTAAGGCCAAGTCTAATATTAAAGACTCAAGCGCTTTGGAAATAATTAAAAGTGATTACAAAGATTATGAGTTTAAGGCTGGTAAGTTTGGCATTGGGCAGGTGGAGACAGTTGATTCTGGTGAATTTGAAGGACGTGAGGCCGAGTTGTTGGAGGAAATGAAGAAACTAAAAGAATCTGATAGCTATTATGCAGTAATTTTATTAATTACTGATATTTTAAAACAAGGCTCTACGGTTTTGACAGTGAGTGATGGGCCTGAGCGGGTGGAAAAGGCATTAGAAATAAAATTTGATAATAACCAAGCCTACAAAGAAGGTTTAATGTCGAGAAAAAAACAAGTCGTGCCAGTGTTTACGAAGGAGTTTGATAATTAAAATAAAAAAAATAAGAAAGTAAGAAAAATAAGGGAGGAGGATAAGCTATGGATTGTCTAAATAAAGATGTGGAGAAATCAGAATATGAAAAATGTGTATTATGTGGTGGGGTGACAACAGTATTAAAAGAAACTTCTGTTGAAAAACGTGATGAAAAATTTTCTTTTGGCGGAGCCGGTGACGTATGTGGGCAATGCAAAAAGACAATTCAGCCAGGTGAAGAATTTGAAAAAGAAACATGGTGATTTAGATGTACTTTTTAAAGAAAGAGGTTGAGGGAGAGCTATTTATCGTCTCCCTCATTAATTTTTAATTAATTATTTTATTATATTATGAAAGTAGAGAAAAAAGATTTAGAGAAATCGCAAATTGAGTTGAATATTGAGCTTAGTTTAAGTGAGTTTAAACCCTTTATCGAGAAGGGGGCGGCTCGGATCTCAAAAGACGTAAAAATAGAAGGCTTTCGGCCAGGTAAAGCGCCTTATGATATTGTTAAGCGAAAAGTGGGTGAGATGACTATTTTGGAAGAAGCTGGGCGTTTGGCTGTTAATGATACCTTGGGCAAAGCTATCAAAGATAATGTTACCGCTCAACCAGTGGGTCAGCCAAAAGTGGATATAACTAAACTTGCGCCAGACAATCCTTTCTCATACAAAGTAGTTTTGGCCATGCTCCCGGATGTAAAATTGGGTGATTATAAGGGGCTAAAAATAAAACAGAAAAAAGTTGAGGTCAGCGAGCAAGAGCTTACGAAAATGCTTAATGATTTTAAAGAAATGCGCTCCCAGGAAGTGGCGGTTGACCGCGCTATCCAGGATACTGACAAGATTATTATTGATATACAAATGTTTTTGGACAAGGTTCCACTTGAGGGTGGGCAGAACAAAGGCTCGGCGATAGTAGTTGGTAAGGATTTTATTGTTGGCGGTTTTGACAAACAGCTTATTGGCGCCAAAAAAGGTGAAATCAGAGAATTTAAATTGCCTTATCCCAAGGATTTTCATATGAA